>JBELAJ010000149.1:0-16233 GCA_049508935.1 Terriglobia bacterium
CTACAAGAATCTGCGCTATCTGCTCCTGAAGGCGCAGCGGATGGCGGTAACCAAGACGGAATTCATCACTCTCCAGAAAGCAGCCTAAAATGCCCATGTCACCAAATCCTCGCGCAGAACCGGATTAACAAGCTGAAAGTCATCGATGTGATAATAGCCCATGAGCATGCCCAGGCGGGTGTTAGCATCTAAGCGAATGGCGCCTTTGTCGTCCCGGAGCGTTTCCGGATAGGCCGATGTCGTGTAGTACGGACCCGAGTTGGGAAGTGGAATGTACGGCAGGAGGGCGTTTGTGGGCGTAGTGAATGCGGATTGAGGAATAATCGCATTGGGAAATACGCATTGTGCCGTGCTTGTGCACCCGGTCGTGTAATACGGCTCGCCGGCGGTGACTGGATAACCCAGCTCCTGCGCGAGGGTGTTCGCCCAGAAGTTCCCGTTCACCGCCTGCGTAAGGTCGCCGGCCACATCCGTCAAATCACCGGTTCGATCGGCCGCGGATGGCACGGGAATAAGCCCAGTGTCCACGCCCTGCACCATGCGTGTCCCCTGGTAGTCGGCGAAGAAAAACATCTTGTCATGCCAAATCGGTCCGCCCTGTGTGCCTCCGAACTGGTTTTGGTGCAAAACACCGCGTGACGGAGAGTAGAAGTTCCGTGAGTCCAGGTTAGGATTGCGCACGAACTCGAAGGCATCCCCGTGGAACTGGTTCGTACCCGACTTCGTGATGACGTTGACCTGTCCTCCGGCGTAATGGCCGTACTCTGCGTCAGAATTGTTGGTCAGAATGCGAAATTCCGCTATGGAATCCAGATTGGGAACGATCCCAGCTACCATGTAACACATTTCCTCGGCGCTCCCGCCGTTGATCATGAACCCGTTGGCCTGTTCTCGCTGGCCACTTATGGAAACCGCCCCTGGGTCCAGGTTCCCTGAAACGGCGAAGCCGCCACCCTCCCCGGTTGTTGTCGGAGCTACGCCCGGTTGCAAGGCGAGTAAGTCCGTATAGCTGCGGCCGTTCAAAGGGAGTGCTTCCATTTTGGGCTCTGTAGCACAATTTGTGGGTAACTTGCCCCGATAAAGTAGGGAAATTGACGACGCTGAAGAAAAGCGCACAGGGTGCGCGCCGCAAACAGCGCGGCTGAGATACGAAGAGATTCAAGGGAAGATGGCGGGTCTCCGACGGTGGGGTTAGTCTGTGGTTGGAATAGCAGACAAACTCTCCGAAAGGAGACCAGCCATCCAGCTCGAAGTTAAAACGATTCTGAACCGAATTCAACACCATGTGGGGTTTGTTTACCAGGAGATTCGGCTTTGCGGTCGGCGAAGGCACGCGGACCGCATTGAGATTACCTTGAAGCCGCATCAGGGCATGCAGGGGCGATGCTCCGAGTGTCGACGGCCGGCGCCGGGCTATGACCGGCTGGCGCCGAGGCGGTGGCGGCATGTGCCCCTGTGGGGGGTTCCGACTTGGTTGGTCTATATTCCGCGGCGGGTGGAATGTCCCGAGCACGGGGTGGTGGTCGAGCACCTACCGTGGAGCGACGGCAAGCGACCGCAGACGACGGCGATGATGGGATTCTTGGCTCGTTGGGCACGGCGCCTGAGCTGGCGGGAGACGGCCAAGGTGTTCCAGACGAGTTGGGAGGCGGTGTATCGATCGGTGGAATGGTTTGTACGGTGGGGTCTGGAGCATCGGGAGCTGCAGGGCGTCGAGTCGGTCGGGCTGGACGAGATTCACTGGGGAAAAGGTAAGCAGGCCGATCACTTCCTGACGGTGATCTACCAGATTGATGCTCATTGCCGGCGCTTGCTGTGGGTGGGTCGACGGCGGACGAAGGCCACCCTACAGCGAGGTCTGAAGGTGTTGGGGCCGGAAGTGGTGAAGGGGTTGCGTTTCATCTGCAGCGACCTGTGGCAGCCCTACTTGCAGGTCATGGCCGCGCAGGCGGGCCAAGCCTTGCATGTGGTGGATCGCTTCCACATCACCATGCATTTGAACCAAGCGGTCGACGAGGTGCGGCGGAGGGAGAGCGGGCGGCTCCGGGCCGAAGGAGCGGGAGCGGCCGAGAGGCTCAAGAAGATGCGCTGGCCGTTGTTGCGCCGGGGCAGCCGAGTACGCGGGCGGGCCCGGCAAAAGCTGAACGTTCTTTTGGCCAGCAAGCTTCAGACGGGCCGGGCCTGGGAGTTGAAGGAAACCTTTTCCCATTTCTGGTGCTACAAATCCCTGATCTGGGCCGGAGCCTTTCTCGACTACTGGTGCTACCGGGCGATGCGCAGTCGTCTGGAGCCGCTGAAGAAGGTCGCCCGAATGTTGCGCACTCACGAGAAACTGCTGCTGAACTGGTTTCGGGCCAAAGGCGAGATTTCCAGTGGCGCGGTCGAGGGTCTTAACAACAAGATTCGAGTGGTGACCAGACGATCGTACGGCTTCCGCACCTACCAAGCCATGGAAATCGCTCTTTACCATACGTTAGGACGACTCCCCGAGCCAGAATCTACCCACAGATTCTGCTGAGGAGGCCCATTGGTGGTCCCGATAACCTCGCCCATCTGAGTGTTGCTGGTTTCCACGTGGGCGGCAGTAGCTGAGACACTAACTTCCTGCGTTAACTCGCCCACTTGAAGCGTGGCGTCTACCCGCAGCGCGCTGTTAACGTCCAACACCAAACCCGTCTGCCGATACTCCCGGAATCCGCTGGCCTTTACTTGAACCTCGTAATGGCCTGTGGGGAGGGACGGAAAAGAATAAAAGCCCGCCGCGTCGGTCTGGGTTGAGGTCTGGATTCCCGTTTCGCTATTGAGAGCAACCACTGTGGCCCCGGGAACGACCGCACCTGTCGGGTCGGTCACGATTCCTGAAATACTCCCGGTGATGCTACCCCAAAGAAAGCCTACGCAAAGGGTGAGACCGAGCATCAATCCCATCGCTTTCCAATAGCTTCTCATATCAACCTCCGTGCTAATAGTTTTGTGGCCCGTGAACCGACGCAACTTACAATACGCAGTCTGAGTGCTGAGTGTGATCCCTATGCCGGAAGGCGGGGCCGAGATTGGTTGGGAGCGAGCTCAACTCGCTCCCCCACTCAAGAGGTAGCTTGGCTCCAATGCGATGAATCCTGGGGGTTAGTGGACAAAGCCCCCAGGTATTCTGATCCACCGTTGGTCCATCCACCGTTGGCACCCTCTCACGCCACTCGCTTTGAACTTTTGACAGAACCGTGTGGTACTTATTGACCCAAACACCAACCAGCCATCATCATATGTTAACGTGGATTGTCAACTGGTTTTTGTGATTTTTGAAACTGAGGTTCGCAATCATTTCCCGGATTTTCGCCTTTCCTTGTAAAACGATGCCTTAGGAGAACGACCAATGCTCAAGATTCGGACCTTCCGCAGGAAGCGGCTAAGCGAATGGGTGGTAGAGGAGATTGAACGGATGATCACAGAAGAGTATCCCGCACCGGGCGCCAAGCTACCCACGGAGGCTGAACTGGCGCAAAGGTATCACGTCAGCCGGATTGTCATTCGCGAGGCAATGAAAGTACTGGAGGACCGGGGAGCAGTCGAGGTACGCGCTGGGCGAGGGACGCTGACTGTCGCACCCAATTCGGACTGCGTGAAGAAGGTGCTGCTGAGGCTGTACCGTAACCAGCCGGTGCCAACGGCGGAAGAGATGGAGCGGTTGCTGGAAGTGCGCCAAGTGCTCGAAGAGACCGTCGCCAGCCTCGCGGCAGTGCGGGCGAGCGAGGAGGATCTGGCTGAAATCGAGGCAGCGCTGGGTGAGATGAATGAAGGCAGGCTGGGTCCGGATTTAATGATTGTCAGTGACCTGCGGTTCCATAGGGGGCTCGCGCGCGCCGTGCACAACCGGTATTTCGAGATGTTGCTCGATCCGTTGATGGAAGTGCTCTCACAGCAGATCAAGCTCACCAATGCGTTCAACTTGGGACTGGAGTCACACCGCGCGGTTCTTAAGCAGGTCCGTGCACGCAATCCAGTCGGCGCACGGCAGGCCATGCGGCGGCTGATAAAACAGACGCTGGCGGATTGCCGCAAGGCTTTGAAGCTTTACACCCCTTCCTGATCAAGAGGGCGTTCAACCTGTCAACCCTTTGGGGCTGCGAAAATCTTGACGTCAGGATTAAACATATGATAATCAAATTGCAGACTTAAGGATGTTACTGGGCAGCGAACTGGTAAAGAATATTTGTAGTCTGGAGTTTTTCCCGGAGCAAGGCATGACGCTGACGAAACCCACATTGAAGAACGGCATCATTCCGCGAGTCAATCCGTCTTGGTTTGCTGTTTGTCCCGCGACGATTGCCACCGAGACTCAACGAATTTGTAATAGGTAGTTTCCTTGGTACGAAAACAAGATGAATCGAAGCGGACGCTGGCCTTCGCTGGCTTTTGAAACCGAAAAGGGAGGTAGTTATGCCTTTTCAGGGCAGAAGTGGAAAGAAATCGACTGTGAAATATCTAGGATTCCTCCTCGCAGTTTTCGCGATAAGGCAAGCATGTGGTGCGAAAGGAGGTATTGCGGCGACAGGTGGTGGGACAACCATTGAAGTGGACGCCGGTAAGGTAATCGGAGAGGTTCACCCAGATATCTTCGGGCAATTCATCGAACACGAGCATAAAACAATTCAGGGGGGAACATGGGCAGAAATGCTCCGAGATCGCAAGTTTGAGCAGGGAGATGTTGATAAGGATGGCGTTGCTGACGATTGGGTTCCAGAGGAGTTCGTCACGGATAATTACTGGGAGCTTACCAATGGGCGCAGCGCGACCCACCGGTACTTTATCGACCAAGGGGAATTCTATGGGGGCGGAGCCTCGCAAGCGATTGAGCTTTACGGTCCCGGCCCAACACATACCAGCATCTTCCAGACCGGCCTTCAGGTAATGAAGGGGAAGCAATACGTTTTCTATGTCTACCTGAAGCTGCGGGGTACCGGGTCCGCTTGGGTGGAGCTCGGCAAGCTGGGTAGGTCAGCGTACGGAAGAAAGGAGTTTGCCAAGCTCTCAGACCGTTGGGAAAAGTACACGGCTGAATTCGTAAGTCCAGAAGATACTCCTGAAGCTCGCATTCGCATTGGGGTTGAAGGGCAGGGGATATTCTGGATCGACTCGGCTTCTTTAATGCCGACCGACAATCTTGGAGGAATGCGCCGCGACGTTATCGAGGCCTTGAAGCCACTGCGAATCCCCATTATGCGCTACCCAGGCGGCTGCTTTGCAGACGAGTTCCACTGGATGAATGCCATCGGCCCACGGGACAAACGGCCTACCACATGGTCGGACGTCTGGCAGGAATGGGATCCCAACGACTTCGGGATCGATGAGTTCATGGACTTTGCCGGGGAACTTGGCTTCCAGGCCCATTTTACGGCCAATTACGCGTCGGGAATTCCGGAGGAAGCCGCTCATTGGGTGGAGTACGTCAATGGCTCGAAGCAGACAACGTGGGGGCAAGAACGCCTCCGCAATGGCCACCCCGAACCTTACGACGTCAAGCTCTGGGCGGTAGGGAACGAGCCCGCCGAGTCCTGTAGAGGAGAGTATACAGGCGGCACCAACGTTGCTGAGTACGCACGGAGATTCCTTCAGTTCAAGAGTGCGATGCGGAATGTGGACCCTTCGGTCCGGATCATGGCGGGAGGAAGTCCGCCTGGGCCGGCGACCTGGAACCGGGACCTCTTAGGTCTCCTGCCCGAGCCGGTCGATCTCTTAGCAATGTCGTTATATACAGGTAAAGGGGGGAGAGTGCTACAGATTTGTGACCTCACTGATTATTACCACAGAGTAGTCGCTGAGCCGCAGGAGTTTGAGCATATGCTTGATGGGGCCATCGCTGGTATGGGGAATCGCTTCCCTCAGGATCATCCTACCATCGCCATCACGGAATATAATTCCTGGTGGATGCCAGAAACCGGCGATCCCGACTATCATCTGTGTAACGCCTTGTACTTGGCAGGGGTCTATAACGCCTTATTCCGCCACGCAAATCAGGCTGCCATCGCGGAGTGGAATACGACAGTTAACGTCCAGGGACTGGTGAGCGTGGATCCCACGGGTGTGAAATTGACGCCACCTTATTTTGCGTACCTTCTATACCACAATCACATCGGCAACCAAGTCCTGACTACCCAAACCAGCAGCCCGACAGTTCCTTTCAACCCGCAACTCCCCACTGTGGATGCTGTTGCGACCCTGGGCCAAGATGGTCACATGCTCTACCTTGCGGTCATTAACCGTAGCGAAGGCGACGATATTGCCATAACGATCCGTCTCACGAACTGGACACCACAAGCCGGAACCGCGACCCGCATGTGGGAGTTGAACGGCAATAACCGGGATGCCGCGAACCCTTACGGGAGCACCGGGGATGTCAATATTAGGGAAAGAGCGTTTTCGGTCGAGCAGGTGCCATTCTCGTATCATTTTCCTGCACACTCGGTGACAGTATTGGAAATTCCTGGCCACCTCCGGAAGCCGTAGGTGTGATGCTCAGGAATACTATCACGCTAGATTAGGATACATTATCTGTCATTACACGAATCTGTCAGTTGATACGGAGGAATTGCCATGAGATTAAAAGGTCGTATCGCGGTAGTTACGGGGTCGGGCGGAGGAATCGGTCGGGCCTGCGCGAGGGAATTCGCCAAGGAGGGAGCCTCGGTCGTCGTGGCGGATATCAATTATAGCGGTGCTCTGGAAACCGTGGCGGCGATCAAACAAGCCGGCGGCACGGCCCTTGCCGTGGAGACGGATGTGGCGGATCCCGACTCTGTGCAGCAGTTGGTTAATAGAACATTAGACGCATTCTCACAAACGCACGTGCTGCTCAACAATGCAGCCGTACAAGTGAACAAGAGTATTGAGGATACGACGTTCGAGGAATGGAATCGACAAATGGCAGTGAATCTCGGCGGGATTTTCCTCTGTGCGAAGTTTTTCCTGCCTTCCCTTAAGAAGGTGAAAGGGAACATCGTCAACATGGCTTCCGTTAACGGCTTCTTTGTTGAGCCGATCGTGGCGGGGTACTGTGCGACCAAGGCGGGCATCATTGGATTGACGAAGGCCATGGCCATCGATCATGGCAAGCAGGGCATCCGAGTGAACTGCATCTGTCCCGGCTATATTGACTCCGGCCTGGCTGAAAGTTATTTCCAGGCTCAGGCGGACCCTGCCGCAGCGCGCGCGGCGGCTGGGAAACTGCACGCCCTGTGGCGGATCGGCCAGCCGGAGGAGGTGGCGCGTGTGGCCGTCTTTCTTGCCAGTGATGACGCATCATTCGTTACTGGATCTGCCTATGGGGTCACGGGAGGCTTCGGTTACGGCATTGCACCGCTTGAATGATTGACGAATCCTGCCGGCCTAAGGAAAGAGAGACACCCCAATGAATATTATCGACAGTCACTTCCATCTCTGGGATCGCTCCCGTTTTTCCTATGATTGGCTGAATGCTGTCCCGGAACTTAATCGGGATATGCTCCCTTGCGAGTACTGGGCGACTGCCAGATCTCTCCCAATCACCCAGTCAGTCTTTGTAGAAGCCTACGTCAATCGTGAATACTGCGTGGATGAAACGCTGTGGGTTCTTTCGCAAACGCGAGATAACAAGTGGATCGCCGGTATCGTGGGCGCCGTCTATCTTGAAAGCCCTCATGCGGCGCAGGATTTGCAGCGTCTAGCTGAACACAGATTATTCAAAGGCGTTCGCCGTTTACTGGATGAGGAGCCTGACGACAACTTTCCGGCGCGGCCGGATTTCATCCGAGGTGTACAGACATTGGCGCAGTTCAGTCTGCCTTTCGATATCTGCATTCGAAATACCCAACTGCCAGCAGCACTTGAACTGGTCAAACAATCACCGGGTGTGCAGTTTGTTTTAGACCATTGTGGCAAGCCTAATATCAAGGATGGTCAGTGGCAGCCGTGGGCTGACCAGATCGCTGAGTTTGCTACCCTCGGGAATACCTATTGCAAAATGAGCGGTCTGGTGACGGAAGCCGGAAGGGAGAACGTTACTGTAGAGCATCTCAAACCTTACATAGACCATATTCTGGCCCAGTTTGGTGTTGAGCGTTTGATGTTTGGAACCGACTGGCCAGTGTGCATTTTGGCGTCTTCACCGGAACGATGGTTGGAGGTGCTCTTGGCAGCATTAGCAGACCTGACTGAAGACCAAAAGGACTGGCTTTTTAGGAAGAGCTGTGAACGCTTTTACAACCTGTGATAACTCCCCAATCAACTGCGGAAGGACAGTTTCCCTAGATGAGCGAGAATTACATTAGTGGTTTCTTCTGGCTCTTTGTGGCCGGCACGGCGGCGGGAGCCTTTGTGCTTCCCATGAAATACGTCCGCCGCTGGAAGTGGGAACACCTTTGGCTGGTCTATTCTGTGATTGCCTTCTTTGTTTTACTCCCCGTTATTACCCTGGGGAGTGTTCATCACATCTGGCAGGTGTACGAAACGTGCCCTCCCCGAACTCTTCTGGTGACCGCCCTCTTTGGGGCGGGGTGGGGCGCAGGATCAGTCTTCTTTGGTCTGGGCGTTGATGCTCTTGGCATGGCCTTGGGATTCTCGATGATGACTGGGCTCTATACGGCGCTCGGGGCCGTGGTCCCACTGATTGTTATTACTCCCGACCTTGCGTGGACGCAAAACGGGTTGCTCATCATCGCTGGAAACATCGTCACAGTTGTGGGGGTCGTGGTTTGTGCAAACGCCGGCGAGCGCCGCGATAGGGAGATGGGCCAGAAGGTTGCTCCGGGCACGCTCAATACCAAGCTCTCTTTCCCCGTGGCGCTGACGATTTGCATTCTCGCCGGCGTGTTTTCTGCCATGCTGAATTTTGGATATGCTTTTGGCACGCCAATCGTCGACGCTGCCCGCCACCTCGGATACACCAAAGATCAGGGGGTCTACGCATTGTGGCTCCTTGCTGTGCCCGCGGGAGGAGTTCTGAATGTAGGTTATTGCTTTTATCTGCTTCAGCGAAGAAAGAGTTGGCCACTGCTGTGGCGTGGCACTGCCCCGTGGGATTGGTTCCATGCCTCGATGATGGCTGTCCTTTGGACGGGCTCTTTGATCGTTTATGGCTGGGGTGCCAATAACCTGGGGCGCCTGGGGCCCTCGCTGGGATGGTCGTTGTGGAACGCCATCCTCATCATTACTACGTTTGTTTGTGGGTTGTTGACCGGCGAATGGAAGGGGGTTACCGGCACAGCCTTGCGCATGTTGCTTGTGGGTATCGTCATACTCATTGGGGCGACGGTTCTCCTGGGTCTAGGGGGCGCCGGCGCGTGATTCTCGTGGCTAATCAGTGCGCGAGTTCGGGAGAAGGAAAACATGTTTGACATGTTTCATTCCGCTAGTACGAATCGCCGCCGCCTGCTGCAAGGCGCCCTCGGCACATTGGGCCTGGCCAACTGCCTCCTTGCTGAGCAGCCCTCCACCGAAAGCAACCGCGCTTATGAGGCCGCTATCATCGTAGAAGGCGGCAAGAAAATCGGCACCGCGAGTCCTCTGGTCTTCGGCAGCATGCTGGAGAATTTTGGCAGCTACGCGAAGCCGAACGACCAGCGAAACGGGACCTACGGTTCCGTGTGGGTGGGAGAGGGCTCGCCATTACCCAACCTCAGGGGGATGCGAAGGGACGTGCTCGAGGCTTGCCGGCGCCTGGGGCCCACCATTATTCGCTGGCCTGGCGGCACTCCTGCCGGTGTTTATCACTGGAAGGAAGGGGTAGGCCCACAGGCAAAACGGGTCCCCGCTCTTGCCACCTGGGAACCAAACCTAATTGAACCGTACACCTTCGGTACTCATGAGTTCATTGATTTTTGCGGCGAAATCGGCGCCGCGCCTTATCTCAATGTCAACGTCGGTACAGGGTCGCCGGAAGAGGCGGCGAATTGGGTGGAGTACTGCAACCGCGTTGGGAAGACCCGGTATGCGACGTTGCGAGCGTTCAACGGCCACCAAGAGCCCTTCGGCGTCAAGTACTGGGGAATGGGGAACGAGTTGTACAACGAGGCTGAAGTCGGTCGTATGAATGCCGAGCAGCACGCCCAGACGGTTATAGCCTATGCGGGAATCATGCGCAGAGTCGACAGCGATATCAAGATTGTCGCCGGTGGGGACGAAAGGCCAAATTGCTTGTCGGATGATTGGAACCGGCTGCTGCTCCAGAATGCCGGGCACATTATTGACTTCATTTCTATGCATCCGTACTACAGCGAAGACGACCATTACCGCCTCGTCGCGTGCCCCCTGCAAGCGGAAATCATGGTAAAAAACATGGGGGAATTGATCGATAAGTTCAAAACGGAAACCGCTGGCGGTGCACAGCCGCGGCGGGTGTTGATCGCCGTCGACGAGTGGGATTCCTGGCATGGCACTGCCGGCCCCTACTACAAATTGCAGTTGAGCGACGGCCTATTTTCCGCGGGAATGTTCCATGTGTTCTTGCGCAATTGCAACAGGGTGGGCATGGCTAGTTACTGCGATATGGTCAACAGCGATCCGTGCGGCATGATCGTAGCCGATACGAACCGGCTCTACATCGACCCGATGGGGCTCGCCTTCGAGCTATACCGCCATCATAGCGGCACCACGGTGCTAGACGTCAAGACCGAAGTCGCCAGCTACGATGTTGGCAAGATTTCAGGGACGCCGGTCAACTGGGTACCGTATCTCGACTGCGTGGCCACAATCGATGAGCAGAGGGGGAAGCTGTACATAGCAACCATCAACCGACATAAGGACCAGAACATCCGCGGTGACGTGGATTTGAGAGACCTGGACGTGAACAAGACGGGCATTGTGCGGGAATTGAACGCCCCAGATGTGACCACGGCAAATGACTTTGATTCTCCAAACGAGGTCGCAGTCAGGGAGCACAGCGTGACCGTCGTGGGGCCGCGATTTGAATATGTCTTTCCTGCCCACTCTGCAACTCTGATCGAACTCTCGTTACGCAGCTAGAGAGCGAGCCGCCGGCTGTCGTTCGCCAGAACTTCGTCTCCTCGAAATGTATCGGCTGACAGCCAGGGGAAGGCGCCAACTGACGGTTGAGACCACCAAGTGGCAAAAACTGGCGGGAGCCATCGCGCGAATTCTCATGCCCGCCGAAAGGGAGGGCGAATCATGAGCCGCCGGAAGCGCATGATGGAGGACCTCAACCAGGATATCCGTGACTACATTGAGCGCGAGACGCAGGACAACATCGATCCTGGCCTGCCGCCTGAGGAGGCGCGTTACACGGCTCTCCGGAAGTTTGGCAACGTGACACGCGTGAAAGAAGAAACGTGGGAGGTCTGGAGTTTCGTTTGGCTTGAGCAACTCTGGCAGGACATTCGCGGCCGACGTTGATTCGAGAGCGAGTATATTTGTACGCGGCTTCGATAGCAGGCGACCCTTCCGACTGGAAAAGGCTTGGGAAATGCCCGGACGAGCTTCCGAAAGGAACGGTCGTTGGGGCCGTCGAGATAATTGGTTGCCGCTGGAATCCAACTCGCCGGTGTTACGCTCACGTCCTTCGAGACCCAAAACGACTTCGGAGCCTGTTGCTCCCCAATAACCAACCCCTACCTTGCTTCTGGAAACCACAATTCTGGCTGAAAGCAGAGTCGACGCACGAGAAGGATGGTAGCCAACAAACGAGGACAGGCACCCGATTACATGTGCGAACCGGTGTCCGTTTAGATATCCTATAACCTATAACTGACTACTCAGATGATATGGCGGCAACGGCAGACAGCCTGGGAAGCTGGACCGCAAAGCCCTTGCCCGGCTGCGGAAGCTGCTCGCCAGGGGCAAGAGTCAGGCAGAATGCGCCACTATAATGGGGAGTCCGCCTGCGAATCCTTCCGGAATCCGGTGTCAATAGCGGTGTCAGTTGGGGCCGTTCTCTTGTGCCCATCCGCGCACGATGGCGCACAGGGATCGGGAGCGGGGATCGCCTGTATTCATGAGGGTTTCGTCGCGTTCTGGCATGATGGTGCAGAACCGTGCAGACTCTCCTCCGACGGCACTCATAAACCCTAGGCTAAGACGGATGAATGAAAAGCCGATGACGGTCACTGAGATGGCCCGTATGTAATGGATGAAGCGCGAATGTCGATAAGCCCGAGCGGGCTAGATGGAGGGCGCGACAAATGTTGCGCGTACTATGCAGTTAAATTTGGTCCTGAATCTGAGGAGCGAGTCCGGCAATTTGGTGCTGGGCAATGCAAAAGGATTGTCAAACAACCTGAGTTCGTACTCAACACCACGCCCCATAGAGAAGGCCCGGAAAACTGCGACACCGCCAAGATTTTCGTACCTGGTAGAAGTGAAGAATCCCGCCTCGCCATATCTATTGTGGTCAGCGTATAACGCGATTTCGACATGGTCCGGGCAATCGAGCATGTTTACTCGAAGGTCGTCTGCAACAACTAGCAAATTTGGTTGCGTGGGTGCGAACTTGGGATACGTTTTCTGGGAGGCTATGCACTTCTGCAATGGGTACCAATTGCCGAAGAAACCACCCTCTCCCTGCTGGTATTTTGGCTGCTTCGTTCTTCCAGCTCGGCGCTGCTCATCGGAAAGCTCGCCTTCCCATCCAGGGCTTTTCACTTCTACGAAGACTCGTTGCCCTTCCGGGGTGCCTATGAGATACTCGCCAATTCTTCCGTTTAGGCCCGGTGGTTCCCACTGGACCACGGGGAATTGGGTATTATGAAGTAGGTAGGCGATGCGCAATTCGTTGAGTGCTTCGTCACGTAGAGCGTTCTTAGATTCCAAGCGTGGCACAAACTGCCGTAGGCAGCCCTGATGATCGGCAAAAAGCAGGAGTGCATCGAGTTCTTTCGCATAGGCGATCCACGCTGGATATGAGTCCGTCCAGCGGTCGGGGGAAACAAGGCGACGGGCAACGGGGCCAAACAATTTTGGACCTGAAACTAACGTCTGCATCTTTATTACGCTAACATACGAGCCGCGAAGTCGGAACTGCTAGCTTGGGAAAGCCGCTAGAGCGCGGTACACTGTGGAGCGGCTGACGCTTTGAAATGAGCAACGTGAAGAAAACCAGAGATCAGTATTTGCTGGAACTGCGCCAGACAGTCGATAGGCTCAAAGCTCGGCTCAAACTTCCGGGCCTCGCGTATTCCAACGAGGAGCAGGACAAGCTAGTTCTTCACTTCATTGATCGCGGGGTTCAAATCGGTGAGGCCTGTTTCCGCGTCGCCGACCTGAGGACACCCATTCTGGTGATGAGCCGCGTGCTGTGCGAGGACTTTCTCCGAATGTTCTGGGTTCTGCAGTCCAAGGACAATGCGGCGAACTACGCCAAAAGTCTAGCATCAGAGCCGGCGAAGATCGGTCGTGTTCACCTCACGCGAGGGCGAGCGGTACTCCGTCGGAAGACCACCGGCGAAGATGTGACCGCAGCGTTGTTACCTGAATTCGGCAAGTTGATCGTGAAAAAGAAGACGGTAGAAGAGATGGCCGTCGAGGCACGACTTGGGAAGGTCTACGATGTTGTTTACCGCTTAGACTCGCTGGAAGTGCATGGTAACACTTTTCTCCGCTTTTCGCAAGCAGATGACGAAATGGCGCTTTTGCCTGCTTTCCCCGCTATTATTGCGTTTCTGGAGGCAGAGATTCTCATCACAGACAACAGAACCACAACGGCAGACGAAATCCTCCGCCACATGCGCATCGACAAACTCGGAGGAGAATAAGAGTCATTCGGCTTGCCTCCTTGTTAGAGGCACCCTAGGGTTCCGGTCTCAAGGTTCTCGACGTTTTAGCTCACCTCAGCTGGCGATTAGATCGGGCCGCCATGGGGCGTAGCCTTTGGCAGCGGCGAAACTGCCTCAGGCGCGCGAGTGGCCTTCGCAGGTGGAGGGCGGCCGAGTCCAGCGCAAACCAGTGTCCTTTAAGGTGTCCTATAACTGACTAATGAGGTGATTTGGCAGCAGAATGCAGGACTGAGGACACCCGTAAGTCATTGAGATTACACGGGAGCACATGGGGCCAGAGAATTTCTAATCCGTGGGTCGGGGGTTCGAGTCCCTCCACGCCTGCCATTGATTTCATTGGGGATTTCCTTAAGATACACGGAGATACACGGAAAGAGGGCGGTTCCGGGACATCGGATTCTGCCCGAAAGGGCAGCTCCGCACCCTTGAGTCAAGCCCATACATTTGTCGTAGTCCTCGGGCCTTGTCTTCCTGCTTCTGGAATTCCGACGCCTTCCTGTGCTCGACAACCTTCCAGTAGCTCAGTGCAATCTCATCGCTAACGTGAAGGGCCGTGCCTAGCAGCGGCTCGTTGTCAAGCCTACCGTAAAACACGCCCGCCCCGTCGTCGCAGGTGCCCGGGATATGCTTGGCTGGCGATGTATACTGTCAGTGGCGCACTCCCGGTTTGGGAAAACGCTTGACGGCACATCCGGTATAGCTTGGCACCCGCAATGACCTCGACCTGCAAAACCATCCTTCCCAGCGAGAGGTTCCGGCTGGAGGAGTTAAACATGCCCGACGAGCTGGCGTCCGCCCTGGCGGGGCAGGCAGTGTACGTCGAGGTCCTCCCTGAAGCCCTGGCCGAGACACGCCGCCTCGACCTGGACGACCTCCCGGACGGCCTGCCGTTCCTGATCGGCGATGACGGCATCGCATGGAATGGCTACTGGCCCGCACGGGTGCTATACACGGGCGCTGACAGCCGTGTGTGGAGATTGCCACGGCACTGGCTCTCCGGCGGAGTCTCGCCCGTGATTGAGGCAAGCCGGTAAAAGGTCGCCCAGAAGTCGTGCTGGCTCGAAGGCTGGTGCCCGCCGACATGGTGGGACCTCGGGGACGTAAATATCGACGAAATACCAGCCGCTGACGGGGAGCGGGGCGTAGCCTGCATCGAGGTGAGCGTTGCGCCCGGCGAAGTCCCCAAGGTCCTCTGGAAAGGCCCTTCCGGGAAGGCGTGGAGGATTCCGCACGACTGGCGGCGACGCCGCATCAGGCTGCCAGACTGTGAGGGGCTGCTGGAAAACAACTTGCCCCGGGACACAGCGGAGGAATTCGGCGGCCGAATCGTCGCCGTGAACTACCACCCCGGCTCGCTGTGCTGCCTGAGCGGCGGATACAGGGTCCGGGATGGACGGGGCGGAAAGTGGCCCGTGAGGGCGGCCGACTGCGTGGTGGTCGGGTTCGGCGACGAGGCGGAGAGGCATGCCTAGCCGTCGTCATCGCCATCCGTGTCAGCAAAGTCGAGAGTCCAAGTCTGTGGTCAATTCACCGGACCCTTGATCCCATCGCATGAGGGCGGCAGCAGACCCTTGAATTCCTCCAGTCCCTCCAACTGCTCCCCAAACTCGATGGTGCCGTCCGGGCACCGCCGAAAGGGAACGACGATGCACGTCGGCTCTTGTCCTGGCACTTCGATCCGCATGTCAAGGCAGTCGTGCGGCTGGGTGTCCTTAATCCACCCTTCCGGCATCGTGCCCGACTCGCCCGGCGGCAGCCGTAGGGATTCAAAGGCCTGGTAGGTCGTCTCGCAAACGGTGAACAAGGCTACGGCTGCCGCCCTTTGCGTTCTTTGCCGGTCTTCTTGTATATCCTTAAGTTGGCCGGAGGCGTTCAGGACCAACCGTACCGGTGGCAAAGAACCCTCGTGCTGAAGAATCTCCTTGGCCCGTGAAAATACGCCCTTCGCCACTTCACTGATGTCCAACACCTCGCTCATGTTTCCTCCGAATGCAGGTCTAAGCTCCTGAGGAGCGCACACCGGGAGCGCCACATTCGATAAACAGTGATGACAAGTCTCATCCTACTGGGCAGCTCCGTTGTACGGGCATTCCCGCTCCTCACGGATTTCGGCGGCAAGCCGAGTTCCGTCGTCGGGACAGAACTCGTCATCGTCGGGGTAGGCATGCTGGCAAGTGGGGCAGGTCTTCATGGGCGTCTTTACGACCTTCCTTGAGGGCGGATTCCAGAAGAAGCGTTGCCGCAAATGTTCCCGTAACAAACTGCCGACTGGGAGTATTCCAGGCAAGGGTATTCCCCGCCATAGAACGGAAGTACGGGAATCTCGCAGGAGCAAGTGCAGGGCGGGAGGTGATGATTTCGCTCGGCTCGAAGCGGGAAGGCCATCGCCGCTCCGGTTCCATAATAGCTTCGCTGGGCATCGGAGCGGGGGGCAACACGCCGACCTTTGTCCGCACGGCTGCCGACGCTGCTCTCA
>JBELAJ010000015.1:0-33132 GCA_049508935.1 Terriglobia bacterium
CCAGGGCTCTCCGCGGTCACACAGCGTGCGCCCGGGACGCCGTCAAGACGTTCGGCGCGCCGCGGGGGTGGTGTGTTTAAAAAGTCCTTGACAGAGCCGACGACATTATAGATGCGCCAGCCGAGAACGGCATGGTTGAGAACTCGAAGCTGGTCGTTAAGAGATGTTTTTGGGGAACAAAGCGAGAATGTCTATGAAAACAAAGGATTGGTGCAGAAATCAACCACCCCTGACCCCTCCTTATCCAAGGAGGGGAATTGCGGGGCTCCCCTCGTCCGATGAGGAGGGGTTGGGGGTGGTGGGAAACTGGCGCAGACGTTGGTTTTGAACGTCTGCGATGCGCCGAAGACGCAGGTCGGTTAAATTGCACCAGACGCCCCGACCGGTCCCTTCGGGACATCACAGACCCCGCCGGGGGTCTGCGCCAGTCAGGAATGGCTCGGCTGAGTGCTGAAAGCTGACGGCTGAAAGCTGCTTTTTGACGGAACAAAGCGAGAATGTCTATGAAAACAAAGGATCGGCTACTTCGCCACGCTCGAAACGCACTGCAAAGACGACAAATAGCCTTTCTGGAGAATGGGCGGTGCGCCCAGTGTATCGAGGTCGAATTGAACAGTGACAGGCTTGCCGCTGGGTGCGGTCACGGGCCTGCCGGCGGTGCGCAGCACCCACTCGATATTGTAGGTGGAACCGGTCTGCTGCCACTTGTCGGCCTCGGCAAAGAAGTGGAAGACTCCCAAGGCTCCGTCGTAGCTTGGCCAACCCAAATCGGAGCCGCCGGTAATCTTCACGGTCAGCGTAACACCCTGGGCGGTCGTGCCCGGCCACGTAAACTGTTTGAAGGGAGCGTTTCCACCGCTATAGGCGAGCGGTTGGCCGTCGATGCTCATGGTAAGTCCGGCGACAGTATCAGTAGGATGCGGCCGAAGCGCGTACTTGTATTGCATCTGTCCCGGCCCACTCGAGTACAGAGCGTGTTGAAGGTTCATCGCCCGGGTAAAGAAGTTGAGGAAGCCGGGGTTCACCTGCTGGGTATTCGAGGGGTTGGGGATGTACTCATTCCCCTGGGGAATGAGCAGGCTCTTCAGCGAGGCGTTGTAGAACTGCGTCAGCGCGCCGTTTGCGGAATCGAAGAACTGGGCCACTTCCTGCGTGGTGGCGTCGGTGGCGGCTCGAGGATTGAACGGAAACTTGGCCATGAGGGGATTCAACTGCGCGCACAAGCCGGCACCGGACACCGGCCCAGGACGCAAGGCGGCAGAGACGAAGGTGATGGGAGCAAGGAGCAGGTTCTGAACCGTGTCGTCGATATGAGCTTGGGGATCAGGTTTGAATCCCTGGCCAATCTGCTTGGCCGTCTGTTGGGCTGTCATGGAAGGAGCCATGCACTGAGTCTTGGCGGCTTCTTTCTGCTCGGCAGGAGCGTTCGCGACCTGATCCAGGCAGGCCTGGATTCCGGCGAGATTGGAGACGTAGGTGGCGTTCGGTGGGCCCACATACTGCTCCTGGCAATTGGGTGGAACGACCGCCTGGACGGGTTGAAACGCCTTGGAGATGTCGGGCTGGTCGACCGACGTATTCTGTGCCGCCACGCACAACAGTGCGAGCAGGGGAGACTGATTGCTGGAGGTCTTGCCCAGCTTTTGCGAGGCATCCGTGAGGCTGTTGTAATGGACCACGCTCGCGCTCTTCAGGAAGGCGCGCCATTGATTGATGTAGTCCTGCTGGTATCGAGCCTGGAGGTCCTGCCCCACCTTGGTGGTGTCCACATTCTGAACTGTCTTCGGACCCAGCACCCACTCCTCGCCGCTAAAATACTTGGGAAGGTTTTTGAAGGCGTCCTTCATGAAAGCGAAGCCGGCCTTCGAAAATGCTCCCTCAACTTCCTTCCCGTCCACCACCACTTCCGCGGAGCCGGGATACTTGCGGTTGAAGTTAATCGAGGGGCTACCTTTCGAGGCTTCCGCCAGCATGAAACGGTAAACGCGTTCGGTGCCGGAGAACTGCGAAAGGTAATTGCGGGCGCGGGCCACCGCGAGCGTATCGTTCTCGGAGGAGTAGGGGTTCTCGTCCTTGAGTTGGTCGCTATAGAAATCGAACTGTTTCTGCGCCAACTGCATTCGATCCGGGTCGATGGAGCGGCTCCCCTGCCAGGCCTTCATGAGCACCGGTGAGAGGAACAGTCGAGTGCTCTTGTCGTGGTTGGAGGTGGTGATCAGATAAGCCTTCAGAGTGTCGTACGCAGGGCCGTATTGATCGTTCGGACCCGGCGCGGCGGGAAGCCCGGAGAGCGTCTGAAGAAGTGCGGCCTGGGTTTGTGCAAAGAGAAGGGAACGGAAGTGTTGAAAGTAAATCTTGCGCACATCCGGATAGAGGTCATTTCCCGCATACAATCCCCAGCGCATCCAGAACGGAGCTCCCTCCTGCTGGTATTCGGCTAACGTCTCAACCGATTGACGGAGAGTCTCGAGGCGGGTGAGCGCATCGGCGGTGGGTAGCTGTTGGCCGGTCAGTTGCACGCTGGAAATGCCTTGCGCCGCGTTCACCACTTGCGACTCGAGGTCCTTGTTCTTTAAGAAGGAGACAATGAAGCCAATCATGACGATGAGCAGCAGGCCGATCGCCGCAGCCAGCAGCACGCGTCTCCATAGGCTAGTTTTCGAGCTTGAGGCGCTTTCGGTGAGCGCGGAAGAATCCTTCAGCAGGACGTCGTTGAAGAGGTGGGGAAGGAAGGTCCACTGCGGAACCCGGCGGGTCTCGCCGCCCTCGACAGCCACGGGCGCGCGCTGGGCTTGAGCGGCCATAGCCCGAACATCGAAGATCCCCGTGGCGCGGATGGCGGCTTCGCCGGCCCCAGGTGTCGCCGGCTCCTCTCTGATCAGCGCCGGTCCGGGAGCGTTGATCACCACCGGGCGAACGCCGCTGAAGTAGAAGCCGCGCAGGAACGGTCCGGTCCTTAACTGGCTCGGCCGGCACAGGTCGACCAGCATCTGGACAAGCATCTGGCGGAGTTTGCGGAACTCACGCGGGAACTCGTAGACGGAGGGGCGCTTGGCCATGTCATATTCGCGCGGAAGGTAGGTAAGCCGCTTGTCCGCCATGGAATAGCCGAGTTCGTCGAAGGCGGCTGTAACGCGAGCCGTTTCCTGCTCGGCGTACACTTCCCCGGCGAACGACACCCTGGGCAGCGTCGCCCCCAGTACTTGCGTGGCTTCGTCGTTGCTCAGATTACGCACGTAGTCCTGGAAGAACTGAAGGCGATCGGCCCGCGAAAAGAGCACGTAAACCGGCAGGCTGATCCCCAGGATGTGAGAGACCTCACGCAAGCGGGTACGCAGCCGCTCGACGCTGGAGCCCAGCGCCTCTGCCGCGCCCGGTTTCATGAAGGTCTCGCAGTCGACGCAAACCAGGGCCGCGCGCGGCGCCTGCGTTCCCTTGCCGAACACGGAATGCAGGCGTCCCGGGGCAAGCCTCCTTACGAACTTGGCCCATAGTGAGGGTTCGGAAACGAGAGGACCGCCTGCCTCCGCGAGAATGAACTGGCGCGCGAACCAGAGGTTCGCAGTTCGAGTTGGAAGCGGGACTTTCTCCTGGCCCGTCTGCCCGGCCAGCAATTCTGCTTCGAGACCGGAGTGCTGAACCACGCTGGTTTTCGCCGAGCCACTCTCACCCACCAGGAAGATCGCAGGAAGATTGCCGAGCCTGGCATGGCGTCCTAGAGACGACGCCTGCAAACGCGATTCGGCCTCTCGCATCAGGGTGTCGATCTCAGCTATTCCGGAGGCCCCTTGAGCGGTTTCCGCGGCCCGCTCTTTGTCCCGGACTCTGAACCACCACACGATGGTAATGAATGCCGCAACGCCGATCAGGGCCAGGACGATGCGCAGTATCCAAAGTTTGTTCCCGGCCAAATGGATCCAAGTGGGGACAAACCAGGATAGAACCAACCAGATGATGAGGCCCAAAGCTGCGAGCCAGTACTTCAAGGTGTTTTTCACGGCAAACCCTCTAGCGAGTAATGGTGGAGGCTGTGGAGTGCAAAACCGATGCTCCGGACAGCAAACTGAGCTTGAACCCTGCAAACAGTATCACAACCAAGAGAAGGAACCCCAGCGCCCCGAAGGCGAGCCGTCGCGCCCAAGGGTCGTAGGCTTTCGTTCGCACCGCTTCCTGCGGAGGAGCCCAGTGCGGCGACAAGGGGCCGGGTCCCCCGCGAATGCGCTGCATCTTCTCCGCAATCGCCCCCAGTACCGGACGAACACCCTCTTGGCCGGTGAGGCTATAACGGCCACGGTATCCCAGCTCGAGGCACAGCGCAAAGACCTCGAGCACATCGGCCACTTGTGTGGAATCGCCGCGGGCAAGGAGGCGATCGATGCAGTGAAAGAAGATCTCCCCCGCCGTATGACCGCCGAACAACTCTTCCTGCAAAGGCATGCGAGGCCAGTCGGCGAAGACCGGGTTGCCCGAGTTGAGAATAGACTCATCCAGGAAGGCGACGACGGCGAAGGTGGCCAGACGCGCGTCCTCCACGGGGTAGGCGCTCGCCATTGCCGACGACTCAGCGGCGCGAATGGCGGCCTTCATCTGGTTTCGGAATACACCGGCATCCGTCGCCACCTGGCGGTTGGAGCGGAAGCGCGTGACGGCCGTCAGAACCTCCTGGTAGATGAGGGCCAGGTTTTCACGGACTGGCGCCGGCGCGGGCCGGGCACTTTGCGGATTTGCGGCGAGATTTGCACCCATAGTTTCAGCCTCACTGATTCTTGCGTCGCTGATTCTTGCGGAGCGCCGGTCTTTGGACCCGCATCTGCATTCGTAGCCTTGGCCTTTAGGTCAGCACGTGCCGGCCTGAAGGTCGGCGCTACGCGATTATTCGGTCTCCAGGATTACCAGGAGCTCCACCTGCGGGTTAGGGATGTCTCCTGGAATATAAACTCCCACGCGGCGCGATTGGGCGATGTGGTCCCAGCATGGGCCCGCCCGGCTGATGGCGAAGTATTGGCTCTCCACTCGCGCCGATACTGCGGAAGGCGGCACGGGCAAATGCGTGAGCTCCATGCCCGGCAAGGCTCTCTTGACCAATTGCGGCACGAATTGGGCCGAGCAGACTTTGACCACCTGCGTCGTCCTGGTGATCAATTCCGCGTCGCCCATCGCCGACTGAACGGCCAGAATCCAACGGGCACGGTCCAGACATCGCTGATCGGTGACATCGCCTTCCCAGAAGTAGTTGGCCACGGCGCCAAGCGGAATCGGAATGCAGTTCGAAGGCGCCAGCAACTCGAGATGCGCCCGGATGTGCCGCTCGAGTTCGCCAAAGCACTGGTCGAGCGCGAGATGATTGTAGAGGGGCAGATTCTGTGGATGAGAGTCCAGGGCGAAAGTGCATAGCGCTCCGCCCAACCGCAGAAGCTCCGTAAACAGCTCTGACGGGTGCGCGCAGGGCGCGGCGAACATGTGCCGCAGCGGCCCCAGGCTCGAGTTGATGGCATGCAGAAACCAGAAGCGGCTGACCTCTTGCGCCGAAAGCCCCGTCCGGAATTTCCCGCGCACACGGCCGTCCAGAGAGACCGTGGCGCTCTTCTCCTGCAGAATCTCTATCAGGCGCCGGGTCATCACCATCAGAGTTTGACTGGCGCTGATCTGAACACAAGGTGGAATAAAGTTCTCATCGTAAACGTAGTTGCCCGAGCCGTCTCTTTTGACGCGGCCGATCGGCAAGGTCTGCATCTCTCCCACATCTTCAGTGTCCACGAGCAGGCGAAGGTTCTTTCGCCCCAGTTTCAACACCTTTTCATCGAGGCCGGTGTTTTCATCGGGCAGCGTTTTCTCTTCCGCAACGTATCTTGTGCGCCCCTTGTCTTGCTCAACGGTCAGAGCACAATTCGCTGCCCCGAGCTTGTGGGGCGGGACCGTCAGGAAAACCGTCAGGCTCTCGCTGGTGGGAGGAAAAAGTTCACCGATGCTGCGCTCTGCGGGAACCGCATCGCTCTCCGGAATGTTGAAGGGGAGCCCGTCCTGAAAAATACCGCGCGCATGCACGAGCGCCACCGTGCCATTCCGCAAAGCCTCTCGGTCGAGTTCGAGGCCGACCAATCCGTAGGGCTCAAACCACAAGTTCGAGATTTGGAAATGCATGACTTCTTCGAAAAAGCGCCCCTGCACTTGAAAGTGGTGCGGGCCGAGGTGCATGCCCTCCGACCAAACGACTTTGGACAGTTGCTTCATGGGTTTGATCCGATAGATAGATCGGGGTAACGCCAATCTATCATCTAACCCCTTACTTTTTCAACAGAATTCCGGTGCTGTTTTCGTGATAGAATGCAGCAAGCAGGTGAATGGTGGGTCATCCATGGAATTTCAGGGACGTTATCAGATACTCGAACAGCTGAATGACGGTGAAGCGAAGACTTTCCGAGCACGGCAGACTTCCTCCGGCCGCGCCGTGCTTCTTCACCAGCTTTGGGTCGAGCGCACACCGCCCAATCAACCCGACCTAGCCTCGATGTTTTTCAGTTTTCTTCGCCGCGCCACCGCCGAGGAAATGAAGGTCTTGATTGATATGGGCGAAGAGGCCGGCCGGGTCTTTGTCGTGACCCAGGACCTGCCTGGCTTTCTCGATCTTCGGAAATGGCTGCAAGGGGCGTCAGGGGCTTCGGAAGCAGCTCCAAAGCCGAGCGCACCCAAACCCGCCCCGAGCGTTCCGTCCCCTGCTGGCAGGCCGTCCATTCGTTTATCGCCAGAGGCTAGCCCGCAAAGTGCGACTTCGCTGGAAGCGACGCAAGCCGTGATCACGCCGAAAGTTGTTGCGCCACCGACTCCGCCGCCTCCGCCCCCGAAAGCCAAGGAAGAGGCCGGCGAGTTTACAAGGGTTTTCTTTGGCAAGGAAATGCCGAAACCGTCGGCGCCTGCTCCATCAGCGCCTGAAAAGCCGACCACGCCTCCCGTTGCACCGCCAGCGCCCCCGAAAGCGAAGGAGGAGGCGGGAGAGTTCACTCGGGTTTTCTTTGGCAAGGACATGCCAGCGCCGTCTCCTGTCACAGCCGCGCGCGTGAAGCCCGCTGCGCCGCCCGTTGCTCCGCCGCCGGCACCGAAAACGAAGGAAGAGTCGGGCGAATTCACCAGGGTCTTCTTCGGCAAGGATATGCCTGCGCCGCCCGCGCCTGCTGCACCAGCGCCAGAGAACCTGACCGCGCCGCCCGTTGCTCCGCCGCCGGCACCGAAAGCGAAGGAAGAGTCGGGCGAATTCACCGGGGTTTTCTTTGGTAAGGACATGCCTTCGCCGGCCGCGGCGCCTGCGCCACCAGCGCCAGTGAAGCCGGCTGCGCCGCCCGCGGCGCCACCTGGTGCACCGCAAGCGAAGGGGGAAGGGGGCGAGTTCACCCGCGTTTTCTATGGCAAAGAAATGCCCAAACCACCTGCCGAGGCAAGACCTGTTGCCCGGGTGGAGCCTGGCCAACCTCCTCAACCCGGAGGGCCTGGCGAATTCACCAAGATCTTTCGGCCCGATACAGCGACGGCGCCGGCCGCGCCTTCGCCTGGAGGGACGCCGCGGCCACCCTCGCCGTCTTCGGTGCAGCCTGCCGAGCCACCGGCGCCGGGTGAGTTTACGCGGCTGTTCCGCCCCACTCCTGAGGCCGGTCGGTCGGCGGGAGTCTCGACCCTGCCTGGTTCGCCCCAATCGGCAGCCGCGTTGCCCGGTTCCTCGAGCCAGCAAGCACCCGGAGACTTCACGCGATTGATTCAAGGGTACCAACCAGGAAGCAGTGCGCCGACGCCTCCAATCATCGAGCGACCCGCGCCAGCCTCATGCCCTCCGCCGGCGAAGCTCGAGGGGACAGGACCGGGCGAGTTTACAATGCTTTTCCGGCAACCGCAGGAACAGGCGCCTGTCGTAGCAGCGCCACCCTCCGCGCCCCAAACATCACCGGCTGCTGCACCACAGCCAACCGAGCCGGATGAGTTCATGCGCATGTTCGAGCTGCCCAGTGGGGGTGCTGCCGGAGCTCCGCAAGGGGCTCCTCCCGGTCCGCCTCCGCCGGCACCGCCACAAGCCGCCGGGCGTCCCGCGCCGGCGATCCCAATGCCGTCCGTCGCGCCTCCTCCGGTTCCTGCCATGCCGCGCGTGCAAGCTCCGGCGGCGCCCACGCCGATGGTACCTCAGCCACAACCTTACCAAGTCCCTCCGCCGCGGTTTCAACAGCCCGCGGCGCCTGCTGCTCCTGGGTACGCAATGCCGCCCCAACCTGCGATGCCACAAATGCAGCCGGTGGCGGTTCCGGCGCCGGCGCCTCCGCAGGCCGCTCTCCCACAAGTTGGCAAACGTAAATCCATTCTGCCACTCCTTATTGTGGGCGGACTAATCGTTATTGCGGTGGTGGTTGTGGTTATCTTCGCGCTTAAGCACTAGTCGAGAGTCAAGAGTCGAAAGTCGAAGTTAGTGTCCTAGCTTCAGCGTAGCGCTGGCCTTTAGGCCAGCACGTGCCGACCCTTCGCTTCGCTCAGGGCGGGCTCTAAAGGTCGGCGCTACGTTCAAATTGGGGCAAGGGCCGAGTCGAAAGTCGATCTCCCGAATTGAGGTCCGGAGTTTGAGTGCATCAGCACAGCAGGAGGAGATCCTTGCCCAAAAGGATGCACGCGAGCTGGAACGCCTGGGCTATGCGCAGGAACTTCTGCGCGGCATGGGCGGCTTCTCCAACTTCGCTATCTCCTTCTCGATCATTTCAATTCTGACCGGCGCCGTCACCCTGTTCGACTATGGCTTGACGATGGGAGGCCCGCTCGAAATGACTCTGGGCTGGCCCTTGGCAACCGCAGGGACACTCTTGGTTGCGCTGAGCATGGCGGAATTATGCTCGGCGCTGCCCACCTCGGGAGGCATGTACCACTGGTCGGCGGAATTGGGCGGAGCAACCTGGGCGTGGTTTACGGCTTGGTTGAACATCGTCGGTTTAATCGCCGCCATCGCCGGGATTGATTACGGATGCGCGGAGTTCCTGGTCCCCCTGCTTGGCTTTGGATCCCGGCCTTCAACGCTCCTGCTGATTTACGGCTTGCTCTTGTTGACGCACGGGGCCATCAACCATTATGGAATCCGCTGGGTGGCATACCTCAACGATCTCAGCGTCACGATCCACATCGCCGGAGTCGCCGTGTTAATGGGGGCTTTGTGGTTTCTTGCTCCCAAACGGCCTTTGGCATTTCTCGTTTCTGCATCGTCCTCGAGCACAATTCATGCCCCCTATTTTTGGCTCTTCTTGTTGGGGCTCCTCCAGGCTCAATGGACCTATACCGGTTTCGACGCCTCGGCGCACGTTGCTGAAGAGACGGTGGACCCGCGCCGCCGCGCGCCCTGGGGGATGGTGATGTCCGTCGCGGTCTCGGGGTTCTTCGGGTATCTTCTCATTCTCTCGCTAACCTGGGTAATCCCTAACGTCGGCTGGGTCCTCAATGCCCACGACTCGAGCGGCCAGCCGCTTCCGGCAGTCCTGGCGATTGTCGAGGCAACTCTGGGAGTGTCCGCGGGCAAGGCAGTCCTCATCCTCACCGTGCTTGCCATGTGGTTTTGCGGCCTCTCTGCCGTGACTTCGATTTCGCGCACCTTCTACGCGTTTGCTCGCGACCGCGGAGTGCCCCTCTCGAGCGTCTGGAGCCGCATCAGCCCCCGCCATCAAACCCCTGCGGGCGCCATCTGGCTCTCCGTGGGGCTGGCCTTCGCGGCACTGGTTTATAGCAAAAGCTATTCCGTCGTGACTTCACTCAGCGTCGTCGGGTTCTATCTTTCCTACATTATCCCGGTGTTTCTCGGTTGGCGGCGGAAGAAACTGTGGAAAGCGAAACGCGGCCCCTTTCACTTGGGAGCCAGCAGCAACTTGATTAACGGACTAGCCGTGGTCTGGACGGTCCTGGTTTGCATCTTGATGGTTATGCCGCCCAATACTCGCGCCGGGCTGGCTCTGCTGGCAGTGCTCGTCGGCCTGTTCGCGCTCCATCGGTTCAGCGGCCCTCACCAAGTCCGCAAACCGCTATGGGACTTTACCCACGACGGCCCTCCTTCAGCCAATTGAAATGGGATCAGAGGACAAGTGTCTCGACTTTGGTCACGCCCCACGCTTGCCGCGCGATCTTTCGGTCGAATGTAGCAAACTGCTTCGCATTTCCCGCACTCGCTAAATGCAGCGCGTCGGCAAAGTCAAGGCCTTGCTCAAACCAGTCCAGGGCTTTGGCTACGGCTCCCGCATCTTCCAAGAACACCGTTCCCAGTCCGGCCAAGGCTCTCAATGCCCCGGCCAGGCTTTGCGGGGGAAAGTCGTAAAGGCTGCGGAGGACCCACTCAGTCTCCAACAGGACGGTCTTGGAGATCCAGATCTCACCAGCGCGAATCAGTTCCTCCGCGCGATCCGCCTGCCTTGCATCGTCTCGCACCAGAAAATGAACCAGGACGTTAGTATCGACCGCGATCATGGCGCGCCCTCACGCCTTTTGCGATAGCCATATCCATTTGCCGGAGAGTCTTTGCCCGGCCCTTGTACTTCAGACAGCCGAATACATCGGAGATGTTAGTGGGCGGGAAGGGGCGCAAAGGCCGCAGCAGAATTCCTTCCGATGTTTCGTCTACCGCGAATTCGGTGCCCGGCTTCCAACTCCGTGCCTCGCGCACAGATTTTGGCAAGACTATCTGGCCCTTCGAAGAGAGTCTGGTCGTTTCCATCCCCACCTCCTACCAAGACGTGGTAAGATTCGAGTAAGATAGTATACTTCCGTCCGCCTTGCCGCTGCAAGTGGAACGGTTTCGCGCGGCGATGCTAGTTGTGTCGGTTACTTCAGGATTGGAAGGGAAGAAGCAGACGCGGCTGCAGGTTGGTCGATGATCGCTTTGGGTGCTGTATCAATTCCGGCTAGTTTGTCTGCCACGAAGCGCTCGATTTCTTCCAGCAAAGCGGGAACGATCTCTTCTTCGCTGACTCGCCGGATGGCTTTGCCTTCGCGGTAGATCATGCCGTTGCCGCGTCCCGCTGCGACGCCGAGGTCGGCTTCGCGGGCTTCTCCGGGGCCGTTCACGGCACAGCCCATCACGGCAAGGCTCAAGGGCATCTTGATGTGGGCGGTGGCCTGCTCGATTTCGGCCGCGATCTTGAACAGGTCCACTTCCAACCGCCCGCACGTAGGGCACGCAATCACCACCGGCCCGCGGCTGCGCAACTCGAGCGCTTTGAGCATCTCGTAGGCGACGCGAACTTCCTCGACGGGATCGGTGGCCAGGGAAACGCGAATCGTATCCCCGATACCCTCCGCCAGTAGCATCCCCATGCCGACACATGATTTGACGGTCCCGGTGAACTGCGTTCCAGCCTCGGTAATCCCGAGGTGGAAGGGATAATCAACCTGTTTGGCAAGCAAGCGATAAGCTGCAACACATAACTTCACATTTGAGGCTTTCAAGGAAATGATCGTATCCTTGAATCCCAGTTCTTCGAGAATGCCGATATGATAAAGGGCGCTTTCCACCATAGCCTCGGGCGTCGGATAACCATACTTCTCGAGCAGTCGGCGCTCCAGCGAACCCGCATTCACGCCGATGCGGATGGGCACGTGCTGCTCCTGTGCGCGGCGCACCACCAGGCGAACTTTATCCGCCTCGCCGATGTTCCCGGGGTTGATTCGCAGCTTGTCCACTCCCGCATCGAGCGCCATGAGAGCGAACTTATACTGAAAGTGGATATCCGAAACGAGGATCGAATCGGGGCAGCGTTTACGAATCTCGGGTAAGGCCTTTGCCGCTTCCACGTCTGGAACCGCCAGGCGGACGATCTCGCAGCCTGCCGCCTCCATCTGCTGGATTTGCTCGACCGTCTTCTCGATCTCGCGGGTGTCCGTTTTGGTCATCGACTGCACGACAATGGCGGCGTCGCCGCCGATGGTGAGGCGGCCAACCCGCACGGCGCGCGTTTTGCGCCGAGGGGGGAAATGTTCGGTGTCGCTGAAATTCATGGAGTCCTCAGTTGTCAGTTCTCAGTTATCAGTTCCTGGGTGTCAGGTCCCAGCTATGAGCCCTCAACTGTCGGCCCTGAGCAGTCCCTAGCCCCTAGCCCCCAGCCCCTAGTATGGTCTCAGCGTCCTCATGATGTCATTGCACATGAGGAACACCACCAGCAGCAACAAAAAGAGGAAACCGACCTGCAGAAATCGTTCTTTCACTTTCAGGCTCAAGTCGTGGCGAATGAGACCTTCGACGAGCAACAGGAGGATCACACCGCCATCCATGACCGGAATGGGAAGCAGGTTGAAGATACCCAACTGGAGGCTGATGAAAGATACCAGCATCAGGAGTTCGGGAAAACCCGCGCGGTAAGCTTCGCCCGAGGCCTGTGCGATGCCGATGGGTCCGGCAAGAGTCCGCGGGGAGAGACGGCGGGTCACAATCTTTCCCAGTACGTCAAAAGTCTCCACCCCATACCTCGAGTTATCCTGGAGGGCGATCTTGAACGCGCTGGCCCAGGCCAATTTCCTGACGATCATGTCGTTATGAAACGTGATGCCGATCCGCCAGCGTTTTTCTCCCATTACGTCGGTAAGCACCGGCGTCAAAGTGGCCGAGAAATCCCGGCCGCCGCGCGCAATTGAGAGTTCGACCGGCTTCCCCTTGGCTGACTGTATGAGAAACGCGACGTGGGGCCAAAACAGAACCTTTTTCCCGTCCACACCCACAATATGGTCGCCGGGCAGAAGCCCCGCTCTTCCCGCCGGAAGCCCCGGCTCAACCTTGTCGATGACTCCGGGCTCGTAAGGGTACAGTCCGGCATCCCCCACGCGATCCGGCCCTGAGGCGCGCGGTGTAAGCTCCATGTTCAGCGTTCTGCCGCCCCGTTCGACCTCAACGGGCATAGCCTCACCCACCGTGGTCAGGATGCTGTCCTGGAGTTCTTCCCAGCGAGGATTCTGAAGTTTGCCAAGGCGCACCACCAGATCGCCCGGTTCTAAGCCGCTCTGGCTGGCGGGCGAGTCGGCTCGAACATCGCCAACGCGCGCGGGCTGCTCCTCGAACGTGGGTTTCTCAAAGTGGACTTTGTACAGCCCTGCCAGGAGGAGCACGGCCAGCAAAATGTTCATGGTCGGCCCCATGACCACGATTACGAACCTCTGCCAGCGAGGCTTTGATAGAAACTCCCAGGGTTCACCCTTGCGTTCCGCGGACGGGTCGTCCCCAGCCATTCTCACATACCCGCCGAAGGGAAGGGCACTGATGCGGTAGTCGGTATCGCCCCTTGTCCAATGGAGCAGTCGCTTGCCGAAACCCAAGGAAAACACCAATACCCGAACGCCAAAGAACTTGGCCGCCATAAAGTGGCCGAGCTCATGAATGAAGATCATGAGCCCCAAGACCAGGACTACCACGATCACGTCCGTAATGAAGCTTCCCGCCATAATGCCGTTCACTCTAAATCAGCAAAGCCTGCGGAGGCTAGTCGGAGCCCCCTCGGGTCGCAAGCCTTGTCACAACCTCCCGCGCACGAACCCGGGCTTCATGGTCACAACTCAAGACGTCTTCCAGTGAGGTAAATGAGCGCGCCTGAGCTGTCTCGTCCAAGACCCTCTCGATCACTCGAGGAATGTCCGAAAAGCGGAGCCGCTCGACCAGAAAGGCCTCCACCGCAATTTCATCGGCGGCGTTGAGTGCACAGGGCATTGAGCCCCCACTACGCAGAGCTTGGCGCGCCAGTTCCAGACAAGGGAAACGCCGCGTATCTGGAGCCGCAAACCGTAGTCTGCTCAACGCGTTCAGGTCCAAGCGGGGCATTACACCATCCATGGCCACCCGATCCGGATAATTCAGCGCATACGAAATCGGCAGCCGCATGTCAGGAACCGACATTTGCGCCATTACCGACCCGTCCCTAAATTCTATCATGGAATGGACCGCGGACTCGGGGTGAATAACCACATCGATCTGATCGCACGGGAAGCCAAACAGCCAACGGGCCTCGATGATTTCCAACCCCTTATTCATCAAGGTAGCAGAGTCGATAGTGATGCGCCCGCCCATCTTCCAGATTGGATGCTGTAAGGCCTCTCCGGGAGTTATCTGGTCGAGATGTTTTCGGGGGGTTCTCAGGAAAGGGCCTCCTGAAGCGGTCAATATCAGGCGACGGACTTCCGCATGGCTTCCTGACCGAAGACACTGATGGATGGCGCAATGTTCGCTGTCTATAGGGAGGAGTTCAGCCCCCCGCTCTTCGACTGCCCGCGTCACCAATTCACCGGCAGTCACAAGAACCTCTTTGTTCGCCAGGCCGATACGTTTCCCCGCCAGGATTGCCTGATAGGTTGCAACCAATCCTGTGGTTCCGTGAGAAGCTGAAACGACGATATCGACCCCGGGGCTTGTGGCCGCCTCGATTTGTCCGGTCACTCCGGAGGCTATCTGAACCTTCCCGGCAACTCCGAGGCGCTCGAGTCGCGCACGCAGGGGCTCGATGTGGTCAGGATTCGCGATTACAACCAACCGCGGCGCGAATTCAAGAACCTGCTGGGCAAGCAACTCAACGTTCTTACCAGCGCAGAGGGTCACAACATGGAATCGGTCAGCGGAATTCTTGACGACGGACAGACACTGCCGCCCAATCGAACCCGTGGCGCCTAAAATGCACAAGCCCTTTGTCATCGCCTTAAATCCATGGTCGCCGGACCTTCGGTCCCCTCCTTGATAAGGAGGGGTCAGGGGTAGTTGATCCTCATGCAACCACCACCCCTACCCCTCCTCCATCGGAGGAGGGGAGTCGTACCCGAAGGAAGTCATCGCCAAATATCCATGACCACCAAACTCAGCCACAGAACCGGCGCGCCGAACAGCAGGCTGTCCACCCTGTCGAGCAACCCACCGTGGCCCGGCAAGACCGATCCCGAGTCTTTCACGCTGGCGCCCCGCTTCATCGCCGATTCCGCCAGGTCCCCGATCTGGCCGAACAACGCCACTAAGCCTACTAACAGCATAACTTTTTTCAAGCTTGCTGTCTGCCAGACCAGGATAGTAAATCCCCAGGCGACCAGTAGGCTGCCCCCCAACCCCGCCACCGAACCTTCCAACGTCTTTTTGGGGGAGATCGAGGGAAACAGCATGTTCCGGCCTATCGTGCGCCCAACAAGATAGGCAAAAGTATCATCGGCCCAAATCACCAAAAACAATAGAAGGAGAAGATTCCGGCCTCCAGCCGCATCTGGCGTGCCCGCAGCGCGAAGGACTCCATGGCTCAAGCGCGAAAACCTGAGAGGAATAAGACAGGAAAGGCCGAGCGCTATGTAGACTACTCCGAATAGGGTGGTGGCGACCGTGCCCAGGTAAGTTTTCAAGTCACGGCTGATCACCAGCGCCGCAGTGAGTGCGATCAGGACAAAAGCAATCAGCAGGAGAAGAGAATACAACGCGCTTTCGCCGGTTTCCACCGCACGCACCGCACAGACCGCCGCGCCTGCCAAATATCCCAGCATCGACAACGGCTTGAAAACGGCGTGCCGGCAAAGCTGGAAGAACTCGTAAAGGCACAACTCGGCCACCGCCACTACTGCGGCCAGCAGGAGCCATTTGGGGGACCAGCCGATGAGATAGATCACGGGGGGAATTAATAGTAAGGCGGTGAGAAATCGGAGTTTCATTGAGAAAGGGTCACTATCCCAACCCTATTCCTCCGTAGCGGCGCTCCCTCTTCTGATAGTCGATGATGGCCTGGAACAAATGCGCTTGGGTGAAGTCCGGCCAAAGGGTTTCCGTCACCCAAAGCTCCGAGTAGGCGACCTGCCAGAGGAGGAAGTTGCTGAGGCGCAATTCTCCGCTGGTGCGGATCAGCAGGTCGGGATCGGGCAGATCCCGAGTGTAAAGATGGCTGCTCAGAGCGGTTTCGTCAATGACGACATCTCCATTGCGCCTGGCATATTCGACCAGTTCACGCACCGCATCCACTAACTCCGCGCGCGCACTATAATTAAGCGCCAGGGTCAGCCGCAGGCCCGTGTTCTGCCTGGTGTTTTCGAGCGCCGTCTCGAGATCGCGTTGTACCGGCTTCGCCAGCTCGTGAATTCTGCCGACGACGGCAAGGCGAATGTTCTGCCGGTTGAGCTCTGCGATCTCCTTCTTCAGATACTCGCGCAGCAAGCTCATCAGGAGCGTGGTCTCAGTGTGCGGGCGCTTCCAGTTCTCGACTGAAAAAGCGTACAAGGTCAGGTAAGGCACGCCGAGGCGCGCACAGGCCTCCACCGACTGGCGGACCGCCCGGATTCCCGCCCGGTGCCCCGCAATCCGCGGCAGCCGGCGCTTCTTCGCCCACCTGCCATTGCCGTCCATGATCATGGCGATGTGGCGAGGCAGGCGATCAAGATCGATTTGGGCCAGAAGGCGCGATTCAGGAGATTCTGTCGTCACGGGGGCCTGGAAGCGTGAGTGCACGCTCAGAACTCAAAAAACGTAACACAGCAGAGGGATAACTGCAAGAGCCGGTGGCGCGCTTACGATGGGTCTTATGGGGCAAACGCCGAGACGCCCACCTTCGCGGCCGCGGCCTTAAGTTGGTTGTCTAAGGTAGCAAGCGGAAGTCGGCGGCGCAAGGCAAGTTCCAAATAGGCTGCGTCATATGCGGACAGGCGATGCACACGCGCCAGACCCAGCACTTCGGACCAAGCCCGATCGTTAGTCTCGTCGTCGACCGCGATAGGGAGCGAGCGGAGGTAGGCAAGCCATTTGCCGGCTTGGGCCTCCGTGCTCCGCTGACGTCGCTCCCCCATTAATAGTGCGTTGGCTACCTCCAAGCGCCAGATCAGCGGCACGGCGGCGCGGGCAGTCGTAAGGCTCGCGGCAACGGCATCAGCATACGGGTCAGCCTCATCCTTGAAGTACCAAGCCAGCGCGATCGAGCCGTCCAAGACGAACTCGAGCGTCCCACGCTTCCTCGACCTTCTCGCCATCGCAACCCCCGTGGCCTGCGTCTCCATTAAAAGCGACGGCCTTCTTCAACCAGCTCTCGAATGGTTACTCGGCCTCCTAGTGTTGGCCCCTCCCGGTCCCGGAACGCGAGCATCTCCTCAACGATGTGACGCACGTCGCGTTGCTCCTTCCGGGGGGGCGGCGCGAGCACAGCCGCAGGCTTGCCCCGCCGGTTGATAAGAAAAGCCTTTCCCCTCGCGACATGGTCGAGGAGCTCCGAAAGCCGCGTCCGCGCTTCGTAGAAACCGATGGTCGTCATCGAGGTACACTCCTTTAGACTTGTCTATTTGACCAGTCTACAACAAAACCGCCCTCCTTCACAACAGGAGTCCTTCGGAGCAAATCTGTGGGGAAGCAAGATTGCCGCTTCCTCTCGGAAGCCGATTGATTAACCGTTTCGGTAAACACGGAGAAGTGACCGTGAACCTTAGCCTCTAGCAGTCCCGACACTTGGCAACGATGAGCGTGATATCGTCGTGCTGTTCTTGGGGGCTGAAGCGCAGAACGGCGCTGACAATCGCGTCGAGGAGTGCGGAGGCGGGCATCTTGGAATGGCTCTGCAACGCCGAGCACAGACGGTCTTCCCCGAACTCCTCGCCGCTGGCGCTGAACGATTCGGTTATGCCATCTGTGTAGAGTGCGAGTGCGTCTCCCGGAAAAAGTTGGCATTCTGCCATTCCACAATCCCATTCTTTGAACATGCCCAGGACGGTGCAGGTGGAGCTGAGCCGCTCGAGCGCGCCGTGGCTCCGAAGCAGTAGACCGCAGACGTGCCCGCAGTTCGCGTAGCGCAAGCGCCGCGCCGCATCACAATATTCGGCGAAGAAGAGGGTGGCGTAAACGCTATCGACGGTGTTCTCGTAAAACAGTTGGTTGGCCGAACGCAGGAAGCGCTCCGGCTGGTCCGACGCCATGACGCACTGGCTGCGCAGATTGGCCTGCAGGTTGGCCATCAAAAGCGCGGCAGCGATTCCTTTTCCTGCCACGTCGCCGATCACCAGCCCCAGCCGGTCGCGCCCGAGATCGAGGAAGTCGTAGTAATCGCCTCCCACCGGGCGAGCCTGAAGGCAGACACCCGCGTATTCAAGACTTCGAGCGGGCGGCAGGGTTTGCGGGAAAAGCCTGGCTTGCACCTGCTTCGCAATCTCCATTTCCTGCGCGGCGCGGCGTTCGGATTCGAGATGCTCAGCCATGGCGCGCCGGTGCGCTTCAATTTCACGGCTCACCTCGTCGAAGCTCACCAGCGAAAACGAATTCCCGTCCGGATCCTTGAAACGCGTGAAGATTCCGCCCCAGATGGGTGCCGGTTCCTGATTCGCCGGGCCGCTCGGCACGACTTTCACCCGGTGCCGCAGGCGTCTCAGGCGCGGCGTGGATAGAAACTCCACGCCGCGCCTGCGCCATTCGCGGAACTTGGCCACTACGTCTTCGGTGACGAACGCAACCTGGGTGGCCCGCCCTATGAGCTTGCATTCCGCTGAGTCGGGCTCCGGTTCGCACAACGTCAAATTCGCACTACCGTCCGGAGGAGCAACCGCAACCCACGGGCGCTTGGGTTGATTGCGAGCATCGAAGGCCAGATTGAATCCGAGTTGATCCACGTAAAACCGTACGCTGCGATCCAAATCGCGTACGAAGATCGTGACAGACTGCATGCGCAAGTAGGCGCCTTGCGCCTCGAGGCGCGGGGCGGAGCCTTCTGTATTAAGCGGCGGAGGAGAACTGGACATCGATTCATTATACTTCGCAAGCGCCGCACATAAAGGTTCTTGTACGATGCTTCTAGCCTGAGCTGTCATTCTGAGCGAAGCGAAGAATCTCTGCGGTTCGTTGCGGCGTCAAGAGCCCGCGAACAACTGCCGGGATTCTTCGGCCCGAAGAACGGGCCTCAGAATGACAGGCGCAATGCCATTACGTCCAATGAACCAATGGCACAATGTATCAATGGCTCAATGAATCAATTTCCATGCTTCAGCATGGCGGCGGCGTGTTTCAGCACGGCGTCGGTGATCTGGCTGCCGGAGAGCATGCGCGCCAATTCCCGCGCTCGGTCTTTCTCAGTGGCGAGGTGTGTCACGGAGGTCAGGGTGCGGCCCGCTCGTTCGAACTTCTCGACATAATAGTGCTGATCGGCGAAGCAAGCGATTTGCGCCAGGTGCGTGACGCACAGAACCTGCCCATCACGCGCCAAACGCTTCAGCCGCTGCCCGACGGATTCGGCCACTCGCCCGCCGATGCCGGAATCCACCTCGTCGAAAATGAAGGTGCGAGCGTTGCGCCGGGCAGCTCCCGTTCCAGGCCGATTCATCCCCACCACGGTTTTGAGCGCCAGCATGAGGCGCGAGATTTCTCCTCCCGAGGCGATCTTCTCCAGCGGTCGCAGCTCTTCGCCCGGATTGGGAGAGATTCGGAACTCAATTTCATCAACTCCGCGCGGCCCTCCAAGGCCTTCCAGCTTGTTTTCGAAATGAACTTCCAGGCGAGTTTTCTCCATGCCCAGTTGCGCCAATTCTTCGCGCACGAGGCGAGTGAGCTTGCGCGCCGCCTCTCGCCGCTTGGTTGAAAGCGCGTCAGCCGCTTTGCGGTACTCGCCCGTCACTTTCTCAAGCTCCCGCTGGATTGTTTCGCGCCGCTCGTCGGCGTGTTCGATTTTGGCCAGTTCCTGCCGCGTTTTCTCCCCGTAGGCGACAATCTCCTCGAGTGTCCGCCCATATTTGCGCTTCAGCCGATCGAGCAGAGCCAGCCGGTCCTCGATCTCCTCCAGTCGCTGCGGATTGGCTTCCAGCTTTCCCAGGTAATTGCGCAGGAAGTGGGCCGCGTCCTCGATCGAGGCACGGGCGCCCGCCAGCGGTTCGACGTAAGGTTCAACGGCCGGCTCGTAGCGCCGCAGGTCCTCGATTTGGTACATGGCCGCCGCCAGGCGCGAGTAAGCCGCTCCCTCGTCTTCGTAGAGCGTGGAGAAGGCCGCCGCTGCGGCGGCGCGGACTCGCTCGAGATTCGCGAGGACGCGCTTCTCATCTTCGAGGCGCGCGTCCTCCCCAGGCTCGATTTTGGCGTGCTCGAGTTCCTGCACCTGAAAGCTCAGTAAGTCGATGGTGCGCAGCCGCTCCTGCTCGTTTTGACTGAGACTCTCAAACTCTAACTCCAGCTCTCTTCGCCGCGCGTGCAGCTCGCGGACTTGCTGCAACTCCTCTTCAATCCCTGCGAACTGGTCAAGCAGGTCGAGTTGAGCCTCACGGGCAAACAGCGCCACGTGCTCGTTCTGCCCGTGCATCTCGACCAACAGGCCGGCCAGCGACTTCACCGCCGCCAAGGTAACGGGCTGATCGTTCACCAGCATGCGTCTCTTTCCACTCACTTGGATTTCCCGCCGCAGGATAAGCTCCTCCTCCTGCACCAGGCCGCATTCTTCCAACCAGGCCGACCAGGGAGGTCGTCCCTCGGCGCGGAACACGGCCGTGACTTGCGCCCTTTCCTGCCCGGAGCGAATGACTTCTGCTGAAGCTCTTCCTCCCAGAGCCAGACCCAGCGCATCCACCAGAATGGATTTTCCTGAGCCTGTTTCGCCCGAGAGCAGGTTGAGTCCCGGAGCGAATTCGACCTTGAGAGAGTCAATCACAGCATAATTCTGAATGTGAATTTCGTGAAGCATAGTCAGATGTCAGTAACTGATCTGGTTTGTCCTCGACAGTGGATTCGTGCCTCCATGATTATACGCCACGTCAGGGCGGCCCGTTGTAGGGGCAACCCTTGCGGCTGCCCGAGGGCGGCCACCAGGGTCGCCCCTACGAGTGGACCAGTTGCAATGGGAACCAAGGTCGCGTAGTCTATGCCCCGGTAGCACGGACCCCCGGTTTTGCGGTCCGCGGCTCTGTCTCCGCCCAATGGACCACCCGCGGACCCCAAAACCGGGGGTCCGCGCTGCCTAGCATTGCAGCAAAGGAGGCTCATACGAAAACAACGAATCGAAGGCGCTTCTTAAGGGTTGGAGTTGCGGCGGGAGCCGTGGCGGCCGCGGCAGTCCCTGCCGTCGCGAAGGAAAAACCGACCAAGAAAGTACTTGTCAATAACTCCAAAAATGGCCAGACACCGCTGTTCAACAGCGTGGTCGCTTACGGCAACCTGGTCTTCATCGCCGGCGTCGGGTACCATCAGGCGGGCGATATCAAAGTGCATACCAAAGGTGTCCTCGACCAGATCCAGCAGGAGCTCGAGAAAGTCGGCTCGTCCATGGACAAGGCCCTCAAATGCAACGTCTACCTGGCCGACCTGAAGGACTACGCGGGTATGAATGAAGTTTTCCAAGGGCGCTTCGGCCCCGAACCGCCGGTGCGAACCACCATCGCCGCCGCCGGAGTCCCCGGCAATTCGCTGGTGGAGATCGACGTTATCGCATACATCTGAGCGGCTGCCAAATGTGCGAACGGAGATGGCGGTTTCGCGTGAAGGCGCAACGCTTACGAAGCCCGCAAAGAAGACCGAAGGCTTCCCCTTGCGGGTCTTTACGGCTTTGCGACTTTGCGTGAGCGGTGTTGACTCTTCTACGATCTGGCTGAAGACCTTTCGTTTCGGACAACCCCCCCACATGAGGGGACGTCGCGTTTCTAGCTCTCCGTTAATTCCCGGGCCAACCGAACTGCGCTTCAAGCCCGCAGCAGGATGCGTTTCATTGACTGCCCTAGGGTCCTATGTTACGTTGAAGGCTTGAGGGATCTGGGCGGTTCATTGATTGCAAAGGAGGCGAATTGCTCCCTGCACTGCTGGCGCAATTACAGAGTTTTTACCAAGGTGAAGTCTGGCAGCTACTATCGAACACGGGGCTCGTGGCCCGCATTGTCCTGTTGTTGCTGGCGGGGTTTTCAGTCCTATCCTGGGCAATTATCATTCACAAGTATACGAACTTCAAAGCGGCTCGCAGGGAGTCGCGGGAGTTTTTGAAGGTATTCCGGCAAAGCAAGCGCCTTTCGGAGGTTCGCACCTTCTGTCGAGGTCTGAAGTACACGCCGCTTTCGGAAGTTTTCCAAGCAGGATATCGTGAGATTGAAAGCCAGGCGGTGGTGGACGAGAACCCGGGCAAGCCCCACATCCGAAGCCTGGAGGCTGTCCAAAGGGCCTTGCAGATGACCTCCTCCAGTGAGCTTACGCGTATGGAGCAATGGCTTACCTGGCTAGCCACCACGGGGGCCGTGACACCGTTCGTGGGGCTGTTCGGAACGGTCTGGGGGATCATCGACGCTTTTCATGGAATGGGAACAGCGGGCACGGCGTCGTTGCGCAGCGTCGCGCCCGGGATTTCGGAAGCCCTCGTCACAACTGCCGCCGGCCTCTTTGCCGCCATTCCGGCTGTCATTGCGTACAACCAATATGTGCAGCGCATCAAGGAATTTGGCTCGATGATGGACGATTTCGGGCTCGAGTTCTTGAATCTGACGGAGCGCTTCTTTACGTAATATGTAGCACAGGCACTCTTGCCTGTGCCCTGGGTTGCCGCAACGCTCAGGCAAGCACAGGCAAGAGCGCCTGTGCTACGAGGGCCGCCCGTACGTCGGATAGACCGAGGTGATCGATGGCATTCACTACGCTCAAAGGTCGAACGCATACATCGCTGGCGGAGATCAATATCACGCCTTTCGTGGACGTGGTCCTGGTGCTGCTGATCATCTTCATGTTGACGGCGCCCATTCTCGAATCGGGGATTGAAGTTGACCTGCCAAAAACCCACACGGTGAAAGCGATTTCAGATGAGAAGGTCGTAGTGACCATCGACAAACACCAGAACATTTATGTCGGGAACGATCCCGTGAACATCCACAAGCTGGGCGGCTACGTGCTGACCCATCTGAAGGGCGCAGGCGGGACTCCAGTGTTTATTCGGTGCAGTCAAACTGCCCCGTTCGGCACCTTTGCCACCGTCGTGGACGCGTTGAAGCAAGCCCAGATAACCAACATCAACGTGGTGACGGAGCCACTGGAAACCAAATAAAGCAGTGACGAGTGATGAGTGACAAGTGACGAGCGGAAGGGCGCGGTCAAAACTACAGCGCCCTGTGATTACTGGGTCATTACCGCGCAAGCGGCAATCCACCGTGTGTGGACCGGCATGGGCCCCGGTTGCCCTGGGCAACGACGATTATAGGTGCTTGAAAGCTAAGAGCTGAAAGCTGAAGACTGAAGGCTGAAGACTGAAGGCAAAGATGAGCGAGGCCGTTTCAATTTTAGTTACGCATGAGCGGCGGGAGAAACTGGGCGGCACGCTAGTGGCTTCCGCCGCGATGCACGTTGTGCTTTTTGTGCTGTTGATCGGTTACACGAGCTTGGGCTCATCCTTTGGGGGCGGTTGGGGGAAGAACTGGGGTGCAGGAGGATCGACGCGCATCGGGGCAGTTGCCTCGCTGCCGGGAGTGCCTCTGCCGGCCCCGATGCTGGCGACGCACAATACCTTGGCCAGTGAAAATCCGGGACTGCACCAAACCGAACCGGCGCCTTTACCCCTGCCGGAGCCCAAGGCCATTCCGATTCCGAAGTTTAAAGAGGCCGTAAAGCCGGAGAAGGCCGAGCGCGTCAACACTCACATCCAAAAAGAGAAACCCGTGCAGGCGGACAACGCGGTGCCTTACGGACTGGGCGGCCAGCCTTCCATGAACTACACTCAAATGGCCAATGCAGGGGGCCAAGGCGGACTCAGTTTTGGTGAAGGCGGGGATTTTGGCGAGCGCTATGGGTATTACGTCGCATCCGTCCGAAGCCGCATCAGCGGCAACTGGCTGCTTTCCACGGTCAGCCCGAATATCGTGAGCGCCCCACGCCTCTATATGACTTTTACTATTCTCCGTGACGGCAATGTTACCGATGTTGAGATCACGCAGTCGAGCGGCATACCGGAAGTGGATCGCTCTGCTCTGCGGGCCGTTCTGGCTTCGAACCCGCTTCCGCCGCTCCCGCCCGACTACGCGGGAAACAAAGTCAAAGTGAACCTCTATTTTGACTTTCACCGGTAGGCGGAGAAGGGGGAAGCGCGGGTCCCGATTTTGGCGATTGTGCTACTCTGAATAATATGTCACACCGTGAGACATCTATGGGGATGACTGCAGGCATCTAAAAACAACGGGAGTTGAAATCCAGCATGCATTTTTCCTTGCGGCGAATCCAACTGTGCAGTACGTTGTTTGTTATTACCCTCTCGCTGCTCTTGATTGCTTTTGACACCGGTCGGGGTCAAGACTGGTTCAGCATCGGGATCAATCTCGGCACGGCCAAAATCAAACTGGCCGTCGCTGACTTTCCCGCCGCTGCGGGCGAGCAGAACCTCGCTCCGCTCACCCAAGAATTCAATCAGGTCTTGTGGCACGATCTCGACCAGGCGGGAATTTTCGATCTGGCCAGCAAGAGCTTCTATCCCACTACGCCGCTTCGTGAGCCTACGGATGTGGACTCCAAGACCTGGAGTTCGCCGCCCATCTCAGCTCAGATGCTTGCCTTTGGAAAGAGCGAAACGACGAATTCCAACATGGTGATTACAGCCCGCCTGTTTGACTTGGGCAACACCGCGAATCCCAGTGTTATCGCCAAACGGTATGTGGCCGCCTTGAACGAGATCTCTGCGCGCGAAGCCGCGCATCGCTTTGCGAACGAGATCATCCAGACCCTGGGGGGCGGCCTTCCCGGCGATTGTTTGACCAAAATTGCTTTCGTGAGGGGCGGCGCAGGCCGCTCCGAAATCTGGGTCATGGATTACGACGGTTTTAACCAGCACGCGCTGACCAATTACGGATCGCTCTCCACGACCCCACGCTGGTCGCCGGACAACACGAAGCTCGCATTCACAAGTTACGCCTCGGGCAATCCGGAAATCTATGTACTCTCTCTCGAAACGAATCATCGGGCCTTCTTCCCCAGTTACAAAGGACTCAACACCACCCCTGCGTGGTCGCCGGACGGGAAGAAGATCGCCTTTTGTTCCAGTATGAGCGGTGATCCTGAGATTTATTTCTCGGACGTGAATGGCATGAATCTTCAGCGTCTGACTTTTTCCCGGGGTGTGGATATTTCACCGGCATGGAATCCCAAAACGGGTGCTGAGATGGCCTTTGTTTCGGACCGCAGCGGGACTCCTCAGGTTTACATCATGTCGGCTGACGGCACCAACCTGCGGCGCGTCACCACAGCCGCAGGGGGCGGTGATGCCAGCGGACCCGCCTGGTCTCCCAACGGATTGTTTCTGGCCTTTCATTGGAGGCTGTCGGAAACCGGAACCTACGATATTTACATCATGGAGATTGCCACGGGAAGGATTATCCAATTGACGCACGACGCGGGACGCAACGAACATCCGTCCTGGTCGCCTGACGGCCGCCATTTGGCCTTCGAATCCACTCGCTCCGGCACTCGCCTGGTCTGGACGATGCTCGCCAATGGCACCAACCCGGTGCAGCTTACCCGGACCGGAAACAACTGGAACCCGAATTGGTCGAATTAGATTTCGCGAGTGGCACGAGAATGTGTCGATTTATTCGCCGTAACCGCAGAACTCCTGCTGATTTCTCTCCGAAAGCCGGCCTCAGAATGAATATCACGGTGCGATCTTTTGACGACCACCTTGTTTTTTTTCTTGCTCTGATGTTAGTATGCACGCCTCTGAAAGGTGTTATCTCCTCTGCCGCAGGGCCGTACCAATGCCGTTCGCCTTCCCGCTGAGTGGATAATGCAAGGCATCTCCGCCTATCTAAGGATGCACGAGACTTCTTTTACCGATCAAGGAGGATGAAGAAATGCTACAGCAGAAACGCAGTCTTGCGCTTCTCGCCGGTTTACTGGGACTTGTTCTTTTGGCGAGTGCATGTCACAAGAAGCAGGTGGCCGCCGCGCCTGCTGCACCAGCGCCGCCCCCAACCCCGGCGCCAACCGTGCACTTGACGGCCGAGCCGAGCACGATTGAAAGAGGCCAGTCCGTCACGCTGAGTTGGACTTCCCAAAACGCCACTGATTTGAACCTCGTTCCGGGCGTGGGGAACGTTCAAGCGCAGGGCTCTACGACCGTTACCCCTCAGGAATCCACTACCTACACGCTCACTGCTAACGGACCGGGCGGCTCGGTAACCGAAACTGCCAGGGTGACCGTGACAGGTCCACCGCCGGCAGCGCCTGCGGAGACGCCCAAAGCCGAGGTGAGCGAAGAGGAGGTGTTCGGACAGGGTATGAAAGACGCCTTTTTCGACTACGACAAGGCCGATATCCGTCCCGACGCACAACAGGCGCTGACCTCTGATGCTGACTTCCTAAAGGCTCATCCCGGTATTAAGTTCACGATCGAAGGCGACTGCGACGAACGTGGAAGCGAAGAGTATAACCTGGGGCTCGGTGACCGCCGCGCTACCGCCGCCAAGAGTTTCCTGGTCAATCTGGGAATCAACGGCGACCTTATCAACACCATATCGTACGGCAAGGATCGGCCTTCCTGTACTGATCACGACGAAAACTGCTGGCAGCAGAATCGCCGAGCTCACTTCCACTACGGTGCGGAGGCAAAGTAATTCGGGCTGACCGGGAACCCCTGTGGCTCCCGGTCCGTTCCCTCCTGCACATTCAAGTTCTAGCCTGGAGCCGCCGGGCGGTTCAGCACAAGGGTGAACTGCACCTGCCTTTGCCCGGCATGAGTCCCGGCCGGATGAGACTCGCAGCCTCGGCCCATCAGGTTGGCACATGCAGGCCGGAAGGCCAACACCGCACGTGCGAACACAGGAACGCATCCACATAGTGAGGAGTTCACAGCGCTGCGCAGCGAGAGCAGCGCGCCAATTGGCTGCGTAAGGCCGCCGCTTCAGCTCCATACATCTGCTACGCCAGTTGACCCAAATGTAGACGGCAGGGTACACTGGCGTGTGCTCACTTTAAACAACGAGGGTAACTCCCCTTGAAAAAGCATGCCTTACTGATTCTTGTCCTTAGCCTTCTGGTTGCTGGAGCGCAGCCCCTCTTTGCGGTCAGCAAGGAGACGCTTCAGATGATGCAGCAGCTTGACGCGCTGCAACAGGCTGTGCAAAACCTCGAACGGACCGTCGACACGCAGAACGCGGTGTTGAAGACTTTGATCGAACAGGCCAGCGACAACGTCAATAAAATCAAGTCCAATATGGACGAGCTGCGCGACGCCACGCAAAAGAATCTGGCGACCTCCAACGCGCACCTCGATTCCATGACCAGCCAGATCCAGGCGCTGAGCGAGAGCCTCGATGAAGCCAAGGCGCGCATCGGCAAGCTGGGCGAGCAATTGACGCAGACGCAGAATATTATCCAGACGATTACGGCTCCCCCGCAGCAACCTGCAGGCGCTGCGCCGGGCACCCCGATTCCCGGCGCCCAAGGCCCGCCGGGCGCCCAGGCGGCGCCGCCCCCGAAGCCCAATATTCCTGATCCGGACAGTCTCTACAACTCCGGCTTGACGGACTACAACGGGGGGCAGTACGATCTTGCCATTCAAGCGTTTTTGCAATACCTGCAGTATTACGGCGAGACGGACAGGGCTTCGAACGCCCAGTTCTATATCGGAGACAGTTACTACTTCCAGAAGAAATATAACAACGCGATATCGGAGTACGACAAGTGTATTGAAAGAGGGGGGAACAAGGCTGCGGGTGCGCAGCTCAAGAAGGGATTTGCGTTGCTTGAGCTGGGGGAAAGGAGCGCAGGCGCCAAAGAATTGCGTTCCCTGATTCAACAGAATCCGAATTCCCATGAGGCCGAGTTGGCCCGCCAAAGACTCAGAAAGCTTGGCTACCCCACGAGCACGGCACGGCGCTCCAACTGATCCGTTGCACGGGGCTTCTGCTCCTGGAGTTCAGGACTTATCCACCGGGCGTCAAAGAACGTGCTGACCTCGAGAGGGGGGGCCGCGCCTATTCGTTGTCCGCCCATGATAACCCGTGCGGACAGTCGTTTCCGCGCAAGCGGGAATCCACCCGTCATACGCATGTCGCAAGAGGGAGGCTCTTATGTCTGGCTCGGTGAACAAAGTAATCCTCGTCGGTCGCCTGGGGAAGGATCCTGAAGTGAAATATACACCTAGCGGCGCGCCTGTAGCTAAGTTCAGTCTAGCCACAGATGAGGTTTTCAAGGACCGGAGTGGCGAGCAACAGAAGCGCACCGAATGGCATAACATCGTCGCTTGGAACAAGCTGGCTGAGATTTGCGGCCAGTACCTGACCAAAGGCAAGCAAGTCTATATCGAGGGAAGCATTCGAAGCCGGCAGTGGGAGGACCAAGCGGGAAACAAGCGCACCGGCTACGATATCGTTGCGCGCGAAATGAAGATGTTGGGTTCGAGGGCGGATAATGAGCGCGCCGCGGCAGCGCCTTCGCCCGTGGCGGAGCGAACTTCAGCGCCGGCGGCAGAACACGCTTCCTTCGAAAGAGCACCAGCCGCCGCCGAACCGCCTGCCGAGCCGTCCGAGATCACGGATGAAGACGTTCCGTTTTGATATGTAAGGGTGGCTGTGCGAAGCGCCTGGGAGTGCGGCGGCGGAGCTGCCGCCTTGGATTGAAGCGCACTCAACGGCCGGACCGCCTTCGTCTCTCATCCCAGCGGCGAACCAGCTCATCGAATTTCTGGCTTTGCTCCGGCGTCAGGATCTGCCGAATCTGGTTGCGGGTTTCCTGGCGGATGGCATTGAGCTGGCCATCGCACTGTTGCTGAGTGGCTCTGAATCTGCTAGTGGAGCCCTCCAGGATCTGCTCGATTTGCGGGACTTGCGCATCTGTCAGGTTGAGTTCACCCTTGACGCGTTGGACGAAGCTTTGTCGATTGAAGGGACTGTGGAAGTGTCCGGTGCTCCAGGCGTAATAGTAGACGGAAGCTCCGCCGACGATCACACCCAGCAGAAATGTCAGGGCGAAATAGAGGTAGGCTCTTCGGCTCATGACTTTCTCTAGCCGACTATTGTTACTCGGTCGGCCCTCCCAGATTCAATTCGTGCGTATCACCGATCTCGCCTCCGACGACGTCGGGCTGCGAAGCCTGATTGCGGCTTTGCAAGCCGAGGAAATCGGCCCCGGCCACACCTCGCACCGGACCGGTGGAGGGCAGCGCCAGGCTGAGCAGCAATGCGAGCGTGAGGGCAAGCGTGGCATAAACGAAACGCCTCCCGACGGTCTCAAAGAACTCGCTGCGTGCGCCGGTTGCATCCCACTCCTGCAGCCGTCGAACCAGCCGCGAGGCAAACCCGAACGAGGCCTCCGGCGGCGTCGCCTCCGCCAGGGCGTGGAAGCCGGCCTGGAGGAAGCGGGCGTTGCGCCAATACGCTTCGCAGCCCGCGCACTTGCGCAGGTGCTCGAGCGCCTCCGCAGGCAATTCCTCGCCCCAGCGCTGCCCAACCAGATCTCGAATCGCTTTGCAATCCATGGCCTATTTTCCTTCTTGCCGCCAGCGCTCCAGGTCTACCAGCATTCGCTTCCTGGCGCGGTGGAGACGCACTTTGACGGTACTGGTTTTCAATTTCAGCAACTCAGCAATTTCTTCCACGGAATAGTCCTCCAGCTCCTTGAGAGTCAGGATGAGGCGGTCGTCTTCCGGCGCGCGTTCGAGGAGTCTGCCAACGAAATCCCTCAGGGCCAGTTTCTCCCCCTGATCCAAACCTTGCGGCGGCGGACTCTCCGCCTTTCGTTCCAATTCGTGCGCGCTTTCTTCCGTCATCTCTGAGTAGTAGCTGAGGCGTGAAGCGCGCACTTTGCGCAAATAATCGTAGCAATGGTTCACCGCAATTCGAGACAACCACGTGGCGAAAGAAGATTGAAAGTTATAACTTCGGATGGCCCGAAAAGCTTTGAAAAATACCTCTTGAGCGAGGTCCTCGACTTCGTCCCGGCGGCGGACAAGATGGAAAACGATGGAGAAAATACGCTGCTGGTACTTTTCCACCAGCAGCCCGAAGGCTTCACTGTCCCCTTTTTGGACACGTCGGATGTACTCGACTTCCTGGCTGACATCAAACTCCGAGCGTGCCATTCGGGTTCCATCTCTGGACTTCCCTCAGTAGCAGGGACGAGGGAGGTTGCCAATTGGTTACAGACCGCCTTCCAGATCTCTTTACACCCTTCCTATATTAATAGTTGACGGTCTTGACACTTTGTGGAAGAATGTCCCCCATGGTCATCGGAACACGTCTTAAAAAGTTAAGAGAAGAAAAGTCACTATCACAGGGTGATATTGAAAAGCGTACCGGCCTCTTGCGTTGTTACATCTCCCGGGTCGAGAACGGCCACACGGTTCCGTCTCTCGAAACCCTCGAGAGGCTCGCGGCGGCGCTGGAAATCCCCCTTCATCAGCTTTTCTATGAAGGAAACGGAGAACCGGTCCTGCCCAACCTGAGCAAGCTTCACAGCACGGAAGAGTTGGTACTCGATGCCGAGCAGGAAAAGGAAGTGCGTTTCTTTGAAAAGGTAAAACGCCTTCTCGATAAGATTGACGAGAAAGACCGTCAACTGCTGCTCTACATGGCTCAAAAGCTGGCGAGCAGATAACCCTGTAATTGCGATCAGTCTCAGGCTGCCCTGTCGGCGGCGACGGTGAGTTATTCCCATTCGATTGTTCCAGGCGGCTTTGAGGTGATGTCGAATACTACTCGATTAACGCCTTTAACTTCATTGACAATCCTGGTAGCCATCCGTTGCAGAATCGGGGCGGGAAGGTTCGCCCAGTCGGCCGTCATCCCGTCCTCAGATTCCACCGCTCGAATGGCAATAGTCGAGGCGTAGGTTCGCGCGTCACCCATGACGCCTACGCTCGAAACCGGAAGCAGGACTGCGAAGGCCTGCCACAAGCGCTTGTCCAGACCCGCCGCTTCGACTTCTTCCCTCACGATCGCGTCTGCATTCCGGACTATTTCGAGCCGCTCTTCCGTAACCGCCCCCAGGATCCGGACGGCTAAACCTGGGCCGGGGAACGGCTGGCGATCGATCAGCCGATCGTCTAACCCCAATTCCCGGCCCACTCTGCGCACTTCGTCTTTGAACAGCTCCCGCAGCGGTTCGATAAGCCTGAACTTCAAGTCCGGCGGTAACCCACCCACATTGTGATGGCTCTTGATGGTTGCGGCCGGACCCTTCACGGAAACCGACTCGATCACGTCCGGATAAAGCGTCCCTTGCACCAGGAAGGGTATGTCGCCCAGCAGCCGAGCCTCCGCTTCGAAGACCCGGATGAACTCTTCTCCGATAATCTTGCGCTTTCGTTCCGGGTCGGTCACTCCTGACAGGCGGGTCAGGAAGCGAGCCGAAGCATCCACCGTGCGGACGTTCAAATGGGCTTGCTCGCGAAGCATCCCTGCCACCTGCTCGAACTCGTTCTTGCGGAGCAGGCCGTTATCGACGAACAGACAGGTCAGCCGGTCGCCGATGGCCCTTCCAACCAGCGTTGCCGCAACCGCGGAATCCACGCCGCCCGAAAGCGCGCACAACGCGGTTTCGCGCTTAATTTCCCGCCGCACTCGGTCCACCGTCTCCTCGATGAATGAGCGCGGGAACCAATTCGGCTGGATGCGCGCCACGTCCCGCACGAATCGTTTCAGGATTTCCGCGCCGTGCGCGGTGTGGCGAACTTCGGGGTGAAACTCCAGTGCGTAGATTCCGGCCGTCGGATTCTCAATCACCGAAATAGCGTTTTCAGTCCGCCCGGTAATGCTGAAGCCGGGCGGGACTTCCGCCACGTGGTCGCCATGGCTGTTCCAAACGCGCAGCGGCGACTCGATGCCCTTCAGAAGTGTTGTGGAGGGGTAAATGTCGAGTTGAGCGAATCCGTATTCCCGGCGCTTGGCGGGCTCAACCTTTCCCCCCAGCGTCCTCGAGATCCACTGCAGCCCGTAGCAAACGCCCAGAACCGGAACGCCCAACTTTAGAACCCGTTCGTCGCACACCGGCGCGGAAGGGTCATAGACAGACGACGGGCCGCCGGAAAGGACCAGGGCTTGCGGGTGCATCCCTGCAATCTCATCGAACGGCGTATGACAAGGAACGATCACCGCATATACCTGCATTTCGCGAATGCGGCGCGCAATCAATTGCGTGTATTGAGAGCCGAAATCGAGGACGACTACAGGGCGAGTATGTTCCATGTTCTATCGGGCCACGATGTTAACCAGCTTCTGAGGTACAAAAACGACCTTTAAAATCTGCTTGCCCGCGAGGTGCTGAATTACCTTTTCTTCCGCCTGCGCTCGAGCCAGAATCTCTTCCTCGCCCGCATTCACCGCCACCCTGATTCGCGCCCGCAATTTGCCATTAACCTGGACCGGCATTTCGAGTTCATCCACGGCGGCAAGTTCGTTGTCAAAGCGAGGCCAGGGAACTCGAAGCAGTGGTCCCTCGTGGCCAAGACCTTCCCAGAGCTCATCGGCGATGTGAGGCGCAAATAGTGAGAGCATGATGACCAGCAATTCCAGGACAGCCTTGTGCGCTTCCGGTCGAACCTTGCCGGCCTCGATCGCGCCCTGCTGCTCCGTCAGTCCGTTAATCAGTTCCATGCACAAAGCCACGTCGGTATTGAAGTGCCATCGGCCTTCCATGTCTTCCGTAACGTGGCGAAGCGTCTGGTGCGCCTTGCGAAGCAGGCTCCGTTCTTCTTCTGAAATCTGAAATTTCGAATTTGGAATCGCGCTTTCTGCGGAAAGCGCCTGCACGCCGCGCAGACTGTCCGCATGCTTTGAAACCAGCCGATAGACCTTGCTCAGAAAGCGTGCCGCACCTTCAATGTCCCTGTCGCTCCAGTCAAAGTCCTTTTCCGGAGGCGCAGCGAACATCATGTAAGTGCGCACGGTATCGGCGCCGTACTTCGCGCACATCTCGACCGGATCCACCACATTGCCTTTCGACTTCGACATGGCGGTCCCATCCTTGAGCACCATGCCTTGCGTGAAGAGGCGCGCCACCGGCTCGGCAAACTCCACCAGGCCGATATCCCGCATGACCTTGGTAAAGAAGCGCATGTAGATCAGGTGCAGAATGGCATGTTCGATTCCACCGATGTACTGATCCACCGGGAACCAGTATTTCACCACGTCTTTATCCACCGGCGCGGCGTCGAAGTGGGGCGCCGTGTAACGGTAGAAATACCAGGAGGAGTCCACGAACGTATCCATGGTGTCCGTCTCGCGCCGCGCACGTCCCGAACA
>JBELAJ010000150.1:0-16204 GCA_049508935.1 Terriglobia bacterium
CGCGGAGCCAACGCCATCCTGGCCCTGCGCTGCGCTTATCTCAATGGCGGCTTTGAGGATTACTGGGAGAGCCGTCGGGCGGCTATTGCCGCCTAATTCCAACTTCTATGTCGCGCACCCCCGTCGGTTGAGCACTTGCAACCTCCAGACCAATTGGCAATACTCATGGGATACGGAAGTCACAGGAAGGGAGTCTCGCGAATGACGCAGTCTGATTCACCGCAAGCAGTCGCCATCCGATTTGAGGGTGGGAATCCGATCTTCCGGGTTCGCAGCGTTGCCGCCAGCATCGATTACTACGTGCGCGTGCTGGGGTTCAAGCTTGACTGGGAAAATCCCAGGATCTTTGCGTCCGTCACGCGCGGTCGCTTTAACCTTTTCCTTGCCGAAGGCGACCAGGGAAATCCCGGGAGTTGGGTGTGGATCGGCGTGAGCGACGCGGACGCTCTTCTGGCGGAATATCGCGCCAGCGGAGCGAAGATCCGGCATTCCCCCACGAATTACGCCTGGACCTACGAAATGCAGGTTGAAGATCTCGATGGAAACGTGCTTCGGATGGGTTCTGAGCCAAAGCCGGATCAACCTATCGGCGAGTGGCTCGACATGCGCGGGGTTGCTTGGGTGCCGATCCCGGAAGGTGGGTGGAAGCGCCAAGGACACGAAGAATAACCCGTCACGCATTTCGCGCCAGAGTCGCGAACTTCCGCCGACACAAGTGAAGACTCAAGGAAGGAAACCAGACGATCCATGAATCCTAGTTGCGAGGTGTTTTGCGCCGGCAATGCAGTAGCAGACGTACTGGCGCGGCCGGTGGACGGGCTTGCAGCGTCCGGCGGCAGCCAGCCGCTCGAAGAGGTGGCGCTGGGGCCCGGAGGCAATGGTGTCAACACCGCCATTGCGCTCGCAAGACTGGGGGTGCGGGTGGCCTTGGCGGCGCCGGTGGGGGATGACCGGCTGGGAGACATGCTTCGCCAGACCGTACGCGCGGAGGGAGTGGATGATTCGAACATGTTCACGGTCAAGGAGGCGCGAACCTCGGCGAGCGTGGTGCTGATCGAATCGTCCGGTGAGCGGCGCTTGCTGCACTTTCGCGGCGCGAGTGCCTACTTTTCGGTGCGCCACCTGAACTGGGACCTGGTAAAGGGCGCGCGCGTCTTTCACTACGCCAGCGCCTTTGCTCTGCCGGCATTCGACGGCGCGCCCTTGGAGGAAACACTCAAGCGCGCCCGCGAGCTGGGCTGCCAGACCTCAGTGAACGTTTGCTGGGATCAGCGCGGTCGCTGGCTGTCTATGCTCGAACCCGCCCTCGCCCACACCGACTTTATCTTTCCCAACCGCGAAGAAGGGAAGCAGCTCACGGGCGAAACGGAACCCGCAGCTATCGCTTGCCGCCTGCGCAGCCTGGGCGTGAAGACCGTCATCGTCAAGCTGGGGGCAAGGGGCTGCTACGTGGAGTCCTCCGAAGGCGCCTTCACCTCGCCAGGCTTCGCGGTGCATCCTGTTGACACTACCGGTGCCGGAGATTGCTTTGCCGCCGCGTTTCTGGCCGCAATTTGCCAAGGCAACAGCCTGCCCGACGCCGCGCGTTTCGCCAACGCCGCCGGAGCGCTTGCAACCCTTGGCATGGGTGGGGGAGACTCTGCTCCTCCCAGGGCACGGGTCCTCAAGTTGCTTTCTGAATCGGCAAGTAGCACAGGCACTCTTGCCTGTAACTGAGCCCGGTGGTTCGAGACACAGGCAAGAGTGCCTGTGCTACCGCACTATTGGACGAGAGGAACCGTAGGGACCGCCCCTACAAATCGCGCTTGGAGAAGCGGCGGACAGCAAGGGCGAGAGCGATGGCGAGGTACAAGCAGGCATATAGGATCATGAATCTGCTGGGCACAGAGACAGCACTGAAGGGCGAGAAGCCCAGAGTACTTACAATTGGGGACTGCATCTCAAAGACGGCGCGACGCCACAGGGCTTCGCTGGGCATGATCAGACTGGCGGTGATTCCCACATTAAGAGCGCGCGGGCTGTGCGTCAATGCGGCAGCTTGTTCGATCCATCCTCCGATAAAAGCGATTCCGTGCAACCCGAGCACCACCACGCCGTTCGTCAAGGTGGAGAAACTGGCGCCCATTCGGAAGGTCAAGCTGAGCATCAGGATGCATTCCAGCCAAATCAGGGCTACGCCTCGCAGCCAATGATGGGGCAGTACACCGCCCACGGAACGCAAGCTCATAAAATACGTGACGGTCGTAATCCCGCCCACCATCAGCACCACATAGACGGTGACCATTCCGACGAAACCCATCCACTTGCCGAGCAGCAATTGCCAGCGCGGGATGGGCTTGGTGGCCACGGCCTGAATGGTGCCCGAGGCCAGTTCGCCGGAGAGCGTGTCCACTGAGGTCAGCACGGTCATGGCTACCGCCATCAGGTCCACCGCGTAGAGGCCCACCATCAGTAGGGCGCCGACTCCCTGGCGTTCGAGAAGCAGATTGGTGCGCGGGCTCAGGTCTTTCAATTGAAAGTAAAGACCCGTTGCGAACAGGCTCAGAAACGCCGCCCCAGCCGCCAAGGCCATCCACAGCACCCTCTTTCGAGCGGCCTCGCGGAAGGTTATGCCCGCCATAATCCAGGCGCCCATCACAGCCCTCCGTCCGTGCCGACGATTTGAAGGAACATATCTTCAAGTGACGTCCGCTGGGGAGTGACTTCATACACGTCTACGCCGCGTCCCACCAGGAAGCGCAAGATTTCAGGCACGACCTCGGCGCCGGGGACGGCAAAAGACAGGCGCTCGCCATCCCACTTCACAGAAGAGGCCCAAGGTGAAAGCCCCTTTGCGGCTTCCTCTGTGAGTTTTCGAACTCGCATGGAAACGCGCAAGGTCTCTTCGCCCGCGCCGTGCAACTCGCGCGTCTCCAGTACCACGCCATGCTTGATGAAAGCCACACGGTCGCAAGTGATTTCGACTTCACTCAGGAGATGGGAATTCAGGAACACCGTGGCGCCGCGCTCGCGCTGCCCCTTGATGACGTCACGCACCAGGCGCCGGCCCACGGGATCGAGGCCGGAAGTAGGTTCGTCCAGAAAGATCAGCTCTGGATCATTCAGCAGCGCCTGCGCCAGGCCGATGCGCTGCAACATGCCTTTCGAGAAATCCCGCAGCCGTTTGTCTCGATGGTCCGTGAGGCCGACGAGGTCCAGGAGGGCAGGGGTGCGGCGACGGAGGTCCGCCGCTGACATTCCGTAAAGACGGCCATGGAATCGAAGCAATTCCGCAGCAGTCAGCCAGTCGTAAAAACTGAAGTGTTCGGGAAGAAATCCGATCTTGCGCCGTGTGGCCACGTCGCCGGCCGGCTGCCCTAGGACTTGCGCGCGGCCCTCCGTAGGAGTGGCCAAGCCCAACAGCATCCGCATCGACGTCGTCTTGCCTGCTCCGTTGGGACCCAGGAATCCAAACACTTCGCCGCGCGGGACTTCAAGCGTAAGACTGCGTACGGCCGTCCTTCGGCCATAGACCTTGCGAAGCCCCTGCGTCTGGATGGCGCTGCTGTCGACAGGATACAGTGGGATCAACCTCTATCAGGATGCTCCCCTCCTTCGTTAAGGAGGGGCGGGGGTGGTCGGCCGGAATCACCTCCCCCTGCCCCCTCCTCAGCAGAGGAGGGGACCGTCTTTCATCTATTCCAGCGAATCCGCCAGCGGCACGGCCTGGTCGGCGCTGCCGAACCCGGTCAGCGAATAGATGATGCCACTTTTGACCCATAAGAGCGAGTACCCCGGCATTCCATGCGCCCACCCGCGTAGCGTAATCAGCGTTCCCTGGACGCCGTCGACGCTTGTCGTTTCATACGAGCCTGCGTCCCTCGGGATGGGCACAACCAGGGTGGAGGTCCAGTCCACGGTCTCGCAGAAGGCCTCCGCGTCCTGCGCGCTCATTCCCGCAGCTTCGAGGGCCAAGGTCGCGAGCTGCTGGACGTTGAGCTCCGGAGGAACACTCACAGTCGGGCTGGGAACTTCGGACAGCACGACGCACGAGGCCAGATCGGCGACCGTGGGCGGCTTTTGCGCATTGTTCTTTCCAGGTTGGCGGCACTGACCGTAGACTGCCGTCACCGATTTGGGAATGTGCACCGCAACCAGTGCTCCGTCGATGGAGGAGGGCAGTTGCAGGTCGCTGCGTCCGAATTCGTCCAGGACACCCTGCAAACGATCCCGGTTCAGAGTCATTTGGAATCCTTCCTCTCCCCGCACAATGAGCTTAGGGGCGTCCGAACGCGCCGACAACAGACGAACCTGAAATCCCGCGAGTTGATTCGCCTGGGACCCATTTGCGACCACCTGCGGTTCGGAGCGCGTGGTAACCACGATGTTGTCCGAGATGAATTGGCCGATCATCTTTCCAGGGTCATTGCCGGATTGGGCCCCCTGCAAAGCTTGCAGGTCAACGGGAACAACTGCAATCTTCTGCACGCGCAGCATGGCCAGGACACGCTGCGCCCAACTGCGCGCCGGAGCGAAGCTGAAGCAGGCAACGAGAACCGCCGCTAGTGCCGCGCCGGCCCAGAGGGGCCGCAGGCGGGCCGCAAACAGGCGGCTGAAAACGGTCAGCGGCGCGGACTCCGCAGGCTCCTGGGCCTGAAAGCGCCCGTAGGCGACCGCCGGGTCGCTGATTACTTCCTGCGGACCTGGCGCCAGGCTCTCGAGCGCGCCACGAATTCGTTCGGCATCCGCGGCGAGAGTTTCGAGCTTATTCCGGCAAGGCGCGCACTCCGCCAAGTGCCGGTCGATTGCTGCGGATTCATCTTCGTTCAACTGACCATCGAGTTTTGCGCGCAGAATTCCATCGCTAAGACAATTCATAATTCCTCCTCGTGTGCGTAGGTTCGCCGGAACCGCTTCTGGAACGCGTTTTCAGCACGCACTAGCATCGTACCGACTGTGCCCAGCTTGACTCCCAGCGAATCCGCAAGTTCCTTATAGGAAAGGCCGCTGGCACGCAAGATCAGGATTTGGGCGTGTGCGGGCTTGAGCCTGGCCAATACAGCACGCACGCGGCCGGCTCTTTCGGCCCTGAGGACGTCTGCGAGTGGATCGGGCGAGGCTCCGCTTGCCGCCGCTTGGCGCCCGGCCGCTTCCTCGTGGTGTCTGCGACGAGCCGCCGCGCGCAGGTGGTCAATCCCAAGGTTCGTGGCCGTGCGGCAAAGCCAGCCGCCCACATTGCCATCCGATTCCGCCAGCCAGGGTTGACGGTGCAATTTCCAGAAGACATCGTTCGCAAGCTCTTCAGCAAGACCGCGGTCGCCCACTAGCCTGTACAACACGCCTGACACGCGAGGGTAGTATTGGACGAAGAGGGATTCGAACCCCACCGCTTGCGATTCCGGCACACTGCTGCTCGTCATGATTCTCGGATCGGGATCGAGCATACTGCCCTCACCCTCCCTTACCGCCACACCCATCGCCTGCCTCCAGGCCGTAAGCCTTCCTGGAGGCTAATACGTCTCTCGACGGAAAAATGTGTCGTCCAATGATTTCATTTTAATCTCCTCAAGAGCAGAGGGAGGCAGAATTCCAACGACAAATGCCGGCCACCTTGCAGGCTGAGGGGAAATCGCTGTCATCCTGAGAGCTTGTGACTTTTTTGGTTTTTGGGCCGTTTAAGGGCACTTAACTCATTTGTTATCAGTGCCACTTCTCAGTGAAATTCAAAAAAGTCACAAGCTCTGAGCGAAGCGAAGGATCTGCAGTTCCGGACCGCGGCGAACTAATGCAGATTCTTCGCTTCGCTCAGAATGACAGACTTTCAAGAGAGCTTCAGCCCTACCCCTTGTTTTTCCCCGCTAGCTTCCCAATAATGGAGGTATGCTCACACGCAACAATATCCGTTTGACCCTGGAAGGAGCGCGGGCCATTTTGGCCGCTGCTGAAAGCAAAGCTCGAGAGATCAAGGTTCCTCAGAATATCGCCATTGTCGACGAGGGCGGACACCTGCTGGTCTTTGCCCGCATGGATGGGGCCAAGCTCTCTTCGGTCGAAGTGGCGCTCACCAAAGCGCGTGCTGCAGCCCTGCGCCGCGCGCCCACCGGTCCCTCGCCGTCGCACGCCGAGCCCAGCGTTTTGCTTTCGCTGGGTTTGCCGCTGGCGACCGGGGGGAAGCTCACTTGCATTCGTGGCGGCTTGCCGCTGACGGTAGACGGCCAATGCGTGGGTGGCATCGGCGTAAGCGCGGGCACCGAAGAGCAGGACGTCGAGGTAGCTCAGGCGGGTGTGGAGGCTCTGGCCAGACTCTCATGACTCAGGCCGCCCAATCCGCCCGGAGTTCCAAGCTTGATTACCCCCACGGGAAAGAACTAGCCATCCAGGTTTTTCTCGGCGCCATGGCGGCCATGGATTTGCGCCCCGCCATGCTTGCCAAGCTGAAGCTGGAAGGTGAGCTGCTCAAGGCCGAGCGTGCCTCGCTTTCCCTCCAGCGGCCTCCGCGCGTCGTCGCCTTCGGAAAAGCCGCCAATCGGATGGCGGCCGTCCTGGATGAGATCCTGGGCGGCCGGATCGAGGCCGGCGTTTGCGTCTCGCCCGGAGAACCGGCTAGAAAACTGGACCATTTCCGCTACTTTGTGGGCGGGCATCCTTATCCGAAAGCTGGAACGCTCGAGGGAGCGCGTGCCGCGCTCGACCTGGTTTCTGATCTGACCGGCGAGGACGCCGTCATTTTTCTTGTTTCGGGCGGCGGTTCAGCCATCTTCGAGCAGCCTTTTGATTCCGATGTCTCGCTTTCCGATCTGCATGAATTCAACCGGGTGCTGGTTACCTGCGGCCTTCCCATCGAGCAAATCAACGTGCTGCGCAAGCACACCTCTGCGGTGAAAGGCGGACGCCTGGGCGTACGGGCGTACCCCGCGCAGCAGTTGACGATTTACATTTCCGACGTTCCGGAACAACTTTTCTCCATGGTGGCCTCAGGCCCCACGCTTCCAGACGAGTCAACCACGGAGCAGGCCTACGCACTTGCCGAGCAAAACGGGTTAGTGCCGCGGTTTCCGCCCAGCATTCGCAAACGCTTCCTGGAGCACACGCTGGAGGAGACTCCCAAGCCTGGCGATAAACGTTTCAAGCATTCCCATAGCGTTTGCCTGCTTTCCAACCGCAACGCCGTCGAGGCGGCGAAGGCGGCTGGGGAGAAGCTGGGATTCGAAAGCGCGATCGATTCGAATCCCTGGGACGAGGACTATCAGCAGGTGGCGCGTTCTCACCTCACTTCGGTCAAGGCCCTGGCTGAGGCGCACGAGGGGAGGCCGGTTTGCCTCATCGCGGGAGGCGAGGTCATTTGCCCCGTCACCGGACCCGGAGTCGGAGGACGGAACCAGGCCTACACCCTTTACGCCGCGCAGTCCATTGCCGGACAATACCGCGTGGTTTTGAGCGCCGGCACCGACGGGCGCGACGGCAACAGCCCAACCAGCGGCGCAGTTGCCGACAGCCAGACCATCGCGCGCGCCCAGGCTCTGGGGATGGACCCTGCGCGCTACCTGGCAGAGAGCGACTCCTACTCGTTTTTCCGTTCGCTCGGAGATACGGTGGACATCGGTTACATGGACAATAACCTCCGAGATGTGCGGGTCTGGCTGGATTTCGGGCGGAAGAGCTAGGCGGTGAGCAGCTACTGGGCATTAAATAATATGGTGACGGACCAACCCCCTCACCTGTCCGTCGGCTGACGGACACCCTCTCCCCCAAGGGGGCGAGGGGTCGGGATGAGGGGTGATGTCACTTAATTCTGCAATCCTCAATAGGCAGGCCGTAGTTCGCGGCTGCGCCGCCCGCTCAGGCGAGGACGAACGCGTGGCGTCCAACGACGTATCCGGAAAAGTGGCGCTGGTGACGGGCGCCAGCCGCGGCATCGGCAAGGCAGTTGCCTTGGCGCTCGCTGAGGCAGGCGTTGATGTCGCTGTAAACTACGTCACTCAAGATGCCGCCGCCCAGGAAACCTGCAAGCGCATCAAAAGCCTTGGGCGCCGGGCCCTAGCCATCCGGGCCGATGTTTCGCAAGGGGTGGAAGTCGCGCGGCTAGTGAAAACTGTCGAAGAAAGCCTGGGACCAGTCGAGATTCTGGTCAACAACGCCGGAATCACGCGCCCCCAACCGCTCCACGAGATCACCGAAAAAGACTGGGACGAGTTGCTCGATACGAACCTGAAATCCGCATTCCTGGTGACCCAATGTGTCTTACCGGCTATGCGGGCCCGTCATTGGGGACGGATCATCAATCTCTCTTCCGTCGCCGCGCAAACTGGCGGAGTGGTCGGTCCCCACTATGCCGCGTCGAAGGCCGGCATTATAGGACTCACCCATTCTTACGCGACGCTACTCTCGAAAGAGGGGATCACGGTGAACGCCATTGCACCCGCCCTGATCTATACCGAAATGGTGGCGGTCAATCCCAAAGCGCGCGCGGACCTGATTCCGGTGGGCCGGTTCGGCGCGGTCGAGGAAGTAGCTGAGATTGCGGTAATGCTGGCCCGCAACGGCTATATCACCGGGCAGACCATTAACGTGAACGGGGGATGGTACTTTAGCTAGGGGCTAGGGATTAGGGACTAGGGATCAGGGATTAGTGAACTTCAACCTCTGGCCCGACCCCGGATTTTTCGCCCCTAATCCCTAACGCCTAGCCCCTAATCCCTTTCTCAGGAGGCAGAACATGCCGAATACGATTGGTTTCATCGGACTCGGGATCATGGGCCAGCCCATGGCTCTGAACCTGCTTAAGGCGGGACACAAACTTACGGTCTACAACCGAAGCGCCGGTAAGACGGAACCGTTGAAGGCGGCCGGCGCACAGGTCGCCTCGACGCCCGCCGCGGCGGCGAAAGGTGCGGAGTTCGTCATCATCATCGTGACGGACAGCGCGGCGGTGGAGGAAGTGGTGCTTGGCAAAGACGGCATCCTCGGGACCATCGCTTCCGGCGCGACGGTGATCGATTCGAGCACGATCAGCCCAGTCGTCAGCCGCAAGATGGCCTGCCACGTTGCGGGGAAAGGCGCCAGTTGGCTGGACGCCGCCGTAACCGGCAGCAAGCACGGCGCGGAAAAAGGTGAGCTGACTTTTATGGTGGGAGGGGATCGGCAAACATTTGAACGCGCCTTGCCGGTTCTTCAGGTGTTGGGAAAGAAGCACATATATTGCGGCCAAAATGGCCTGGGGCTATCCGCCAAGCTGGCTCAGAACACCATCCAGGCCACCACGCTCGAGGTCTTCTGCGAGGGCCTGGTGCTGGCCGCCAAGGCAGGCGTGGCGCCGGAGATTATGCTCGAGATCCTTCAGTCCAGCTTGGCGCGCGCGGCGCTCACGGACTTCAAGGCCCCGTTTATCTTCAAGGGTGATTTTACTCCCTACTTTCCACTTAAGCTGATGCACAAGGACCTCGAACTGGCCATGGAAGCCGGGTTCGCGCACGGCGTGCCCATGCCGACCCTGGCGGCGGTAAAAGAAGTGTATGGTGCTTGCAAAGCCCAAGGAAAGGGCGAGCTTGACTACGCCGCCGTGGTCACATTCCTGGAGGAGTTGGCCGGAGTAAAGGTGCGGTCGCGCTAGTTTGCGGTCCCAATCAAATCTCTTCAACAACCACCCCTGCCCCTCCTTATCAAGGAGGGGAGCAAGCCCGACAATTCCCCTCCTCTCTGAGGAGGGGTTAGGGGTGGTGAGCGACTGTCGATTGCAGGTGCTTACAAGGGAGAGCGTACTAGAGCGAAACAATGATCCCGGCATAACCGACGACGGCGTCACGGTCGCCGGTGGTGTCGGCCGAGGTGGCGTATTTTATGAGCTGAGCGTGACCCCCGCCAAGGTCTTTGGCCGCCGTGAGCATGACGACTGCCGGACCGTAGCCGCACATCGAGATGTCCTCGCGGCGCACTACTTCATACAGGCCCGGCGGATCGAGGGCCAGGATCTTATCAATGGCTTTGTGGTCCTTCTCGCGGGTCAAGCCGTCGGATTCGTAATGGTTCATATCGCTGGAGGCGATGACCAAGGTGTCGCCTGCGGCCGGTTTCACGGCCTGGGCGATGCTGTGGCCGAGCGCTTCCAGCCCGGAATATCCTATTGACCCGATGGCGATGGGAACGAAACTGAAGTCTCCCACGCTGCGCTGCAGGAAGGGAAGTTGGACCTCGAGCGAATGCTCGTCTTCGTGGGCTTCAGAATCCTCCATGAGCAGGTGGCAGGTTTGACGCAGCAGCTTCGCTATCCCCGGATTAACCTGCGCGCGCCCCAAGGGGGTCAACCATTCTCCGCTGGACATGATCGCGAATGGCGCGCCGCGGCCTGTGTGGTTGGGGCCGAGGATGATGTAGGTTTTGCGCTTGGGTAGTTTGCCGAAGACCGCCCCCGCCACGTGCCCCGAATACATATAGCCGGCATGCGGCACGACGCATCCTAGTGCATCATTAATCTTCTCAGCATCGTTACCCAGGTACTGGTCGAGTTGACGCGTCAGTGACTCCGGCCGGCCAGGGTAGAATCTCCCTGCAACCGCTGGTGGCCGTAAGGCAGGGGAAGGCATGGGAGCATCCTATTCCCGGATTTCCATGGATGTCAAGGGAGTTGCTTAGGAATCTTCTTTTTCGACGCTGATTCTGAGGGCTCTTAGGAATTGAGCATCCTGACTGGTCAGGCGGAAAACCGGTTCCTGACGCAAGTCGGCATTGAGCTTCTGGCGGTGAATGAGGTTGGCCTCGCCTCGCTTGTTAAATCCGATGGTCACCTCCAGGACGAGGAAAAGATCGTATCCGGAAGAGCGAATGCGCCCCAGGACCTCGGCAATGTTGTCGGACTCAGATAAGGATTCGTTGATCGCGTCGCCTAGCTCTTTGATCAACCGTTTGAAGTTATCGTCCAGCTCCAAGAGTCACCTTACCTTCCGACGCCCTCATTGTAAGATTCACTCCAAAACTGTGTCAAGGCACAAAAATTGAGGTACGATAGCCATTGTGATTCTCGCGCTGCCGTGGGAGGTTGGAGGACACAGGATAAAGGATTGAGCAGACTCGAATACGTATTTAAACAGTTGTTTCGCAATGCGCAGCGGCTCTTCCATTTGCTGGTGGGCCTGACGTTTTTGGTCCTGGCGGCCGCTGGGGCGACCGTTTCCTTCGCGGAATGGCAGAACTACCTCAAGACTCCCGCCCAGGGGTTGATTGGTTTCGTCCTGTATGCAAGCTTTACGGTGTTCCTGGTTATTCTCTGCCTTTACTCGTTTGTGAAGGCGCGAAACATCCGGTAGGGCCGAAAATCGAAAGTCGAAACTCGAAATTCGAGGACTTGGTTCCGAAATTCCGAGATCGGAGCTCGAAATCAGGCGGCATTCCATTTCGAATTTCGAGTTTCGAATTTCGGTTTTATGGTTGCTGAGGCGAGGCCACCATGGGTTCGAGCGACGATCATGAACTGAAAGGAAAGTTCACCACCGCGTCCGGAGTGAAGCTGAAGAGCGCGTACACGCCGGCGGACCTCGCTGACTGGGATTATGAACGTGATGCCGGTTACCCGGGCCAGTATCCTTATACGCGCGGAATCCATCCCAGCCTCTACCGAAGCCGGCTTTGGACGATGCGTCAGTACGCCGGCTTCGGGACGGCCTCGGAGTCGAACGCTCGCTTCCGGTATCTATTGAGTCAGGGGCAGACGGGACTTTCCGTAGCCTTCGATCTTCCCACGCAGATCGGCTTGGATTCGGATCATCCGCTTTCGAGTGGCGAAGTGGGGCGGGTGGGCGTCGCCATCGATTCGCTCGAGGACATGGAAGCTCTCTTCACGGGTATTCCTGTGGAACGAGTCTCGACCTCGATGACGATCAATGCCACCGCGGCAATCCTCCTGGCGCTCTACTTCGCGGTGGCGGAAAAGCAGGGGGTGGGGCTCGACAAGCTGTCGGGGACCGTCCAGAACGATATCCTGAAGGAATATATCGCGCGCGGGACGTACATCTATCCCCTTGAACCCGCCCTGCGGATTGTGACAGATATCTTCGCCTTCTGTCATGATTGCGCTCCGGAATGGAATACGATCTCCATCAGCGGTTATCACATGCGGGAGGCGGGCTCGACGGCGGTCCAGGAACTGGCTTTCACGCTGGCCAATGCGGCGACCTATGTTGAGGCGGCCGTCCGGCGTGGGCTGGCCGTGGATGACTTTGCGCCGCGCCTGTCGTTCTTCCTGAACGCGCACAACGATTTGCTGGAGGAAGTTGCCAAATTCCGCGCCGCGCGCCGGCTCTGGGCGCGTCTGATGCGCGAGCGCTTCAAGGCCCAGAATCCACGTTCCTGGGCATTCCGCTTCCACACCCAGACGGCGGGCTCGACTTTGACCGCACAGCAACCCGAGGTCAACATCGTGCGCGTCACGCTGCAGGCGCTGGCGGCGGTGCTGGGCGGGACGCAATCCCTGCATACCAACTCGCGCGACGAGGCCTTGGCGTTGCCGACGGAAGCTTCCGCGCTTATCGCCCTGCGCACTCAGCAGATCATAGCCTCCGAGAGCGGAGTGACGAATACCGTCGATCCGCTGGCCGGCTCCTACGCCGTTGAGAAGCTCACGTCCCGGATCGAAGCGGGGGCCCAGGAATACCTGGGCAAGATCGATGCCATGGGAGGCATGCTGCGCGCCGTCGCCAATGGCTACGTGCAGCGGGAAATTCAACAAGCCGCCTATGAGTATCAGAAATCTATCGAAAGCGAGGCACGGGTGGTGGTGGGCGTGAACCGCTACCAGAGCGAGAGAGTTGCGCCGCTGGCCACCCTTCGCATCGATCCGGCACTGGAACGCGCCCAGGTGGAACGATTGCGGAACCTTCGCGCCCGCCGGGACGCCGCGCGCGTCAACGCCGCTTTGCGCCGCGTCGAGGAGACTGCGCGCTCGGAACAAAACCTGATGCCCGCCATTCTCGAGGCGGTTAAAGCCTATGCCACAGTGGGCGAAATCTCCGACGCCATGCGCAAGGTGTTTGGGGAATACCAGGAGTCTGTGGTGATTTAGGTTGCGAATGCACGGTCTGGCCTATGACTAGGTCCCTCCACGATGAGACGATGTGGCCAGGCGCGGATCACAAAATAGATCAAATAGTGATGAGGCCGATTGACTGGCGTGGCCGAGGGTGGGTATAATAAGTCCCACGGAAGGTGGATATAGACATGGCCCATTTGAGAACCCACGTCATACTTCCCCAAGCGCTCGTGGCCGAAATTGACGCGCTGGTAGGGGAGAGAAAGAGGAGCGCCTTCCTTTCCGAGGTCGCTGCAAAAGAGGTTCGCCGGCGCCGCTTGTTGGCAGCCCTCAGCCGGGACACTCCCGCGTGGGATCCTGCTGATCATCCCGACATTGATGAGGCCGGCGGCGCTGCCGCTTGGGTTAGGAAGCTGCGACGCGAGTCCGACCGAGCATCGATGCGGCGCATCCGGTCGAAGCGCGGATGAGGATTCTGCTGGACAGTTCTGTGATCATCGATACCCTGCGAAATCGCCGGGATCGCCGTAATTTGCTTCGCGCCTTAGTTGAGGAAGGGCATGAATTGGTGTGCTGTGCCATCAACGTTGCAGAGGTCTATTCCGGCATGCGGCCACACGAGGAGGCGGCGACTGCGGAATTGATTGACGGCCTGGAGTATCTCGACATCACCCGGGAGGCGGCGCGGGATGCTGGGGAGCTGAGGCTGGAATGGCGGCGCAAAGGAGAGACTCTCAGCCTGCCGGACGCCATCCTCGGCGCAGTCGCACTCCGTAGCGACCTGACCCTGGCAACCGATAATGCCCGGCATTTCCCGATGCTCCATTTGAAATTACTGCCCCTACCAGGAGTCTGAATCTCATGGCAACTCTAACTTTCCTTGGCGCCACTGGCACGGTGACCGGCTCGAAGTACCTGCTGGAGGCGGGCGGAGAGCGGCTGTTGATCGACTGCGGGCTCTTCCAGGGCCTCAAAGAGCTTCGCTTGCGCAACTGGAACCCGCTGCCCATTCCTGCTTCGAGCATTCAATGGCTGGTGCTCACGCACGCGCACCTCGACCACACGGGCTACATTCCGCGTCTGGTTAAAGACGGGTTCAAAGGACAGATTTATGGCTCGCCCGCCACCGTGGATTTGTCGGAGCTGGTGCTTCCGGACTCGGGCCATCTCCAGGAAGAAGACGCGGCCTATGCCAACAAGAAGGGATTCAGCAAACACGCTCCCGCACTGCCGCTCTACACTTACGACGAGGCGGTGAAATCGCTCGAATCATTCCGCGCTATCGACGAGTCCAAGCCGCTGGAGCTTTCTGAGCACTTCTCGCTGCGCTGCTTTGCCGCCGGGCACATCCTGGGTGCGCGGATGATCGAAGTCACGGTGCGCGAAAACGGGACCGTGAAGAGAATCCTCTTCTCGGGCGATCTCGGCCGTTTTCCGCAGCTCATTTTGCGTGAGCCCATGACGCCGGAGGACCGGTTCGATTACATGCTGCTGGAATCTACCTACGGGGACCGCCTGCACCCGCACGACGATGTCGGCGCGCACCTTGCTGCCATTGTGGAAGCGACGGCTCAGCGCGGCGGCACAGTCGTGATCCCCTCGTTTGCCGTAGGGCGGACGCAGGAGTTGCTTTACCTTTTCCGCGAGCTGATCGAGCAACGGAAAATGCATTCGCTTCCCATCCACGTCGACAGTCCCATGGCCATCGATGTGACCGACCTTTACCGGCGCCACGAGGAGGACTACGACCTCAAAACCGGAGCGCTGGAAGCGCAGGGCATCAAACCTTTCTCTCCTCCTGGCCTGCACTTTGACAAGACAGTAGCGGACTCGAAAGCTCTGAACGACGCGCGTTACCCGATGGTGATCATCTCGGCTAGCGGCATGGCTACGGGCGGGCGAGTCGTTCATCACCTGGAGCGCTGCCTTCCCGACCATCGCAACACCATTCTCTTTGTGGGGTTTCAAGCTTCCGGCACCCGTGGCAGACTTATCCAGTCTGGTCAGCCTGTTAAGATGCACGGCCAGTTCGTCAACATCCGGGCACGCATCGAAACCCTTGAGAACCTGAGCGGCCATGCGGATTACGGAGAGATTCTGGGGTGGCTGCGCAAATTCCACACGCCTCCCGGCAAGACGTTTCTGGTCCACGGCGAGCCCAAAGCCGCCGAATCGCTCCGCCAGAAGATCGACCAGGAGCTTGAATGGGATGTGTCAGTCGCTTCCTACCTCCAGAAGGTTCAGCTTTGATTAAAGTGTGTAGCCGAGAGTTGCAGAAAACAACGGCATAGCATATCGCCGCATTTTGCTGTATAGTGCTGCCGCCGCTGCTTCAAGAGGCAATCCGCGAGTGGGGCGAAAAATCAGTGGATGGCAATCTGCGGCGAAGATAAAGCGGCTGCACGTCTTGAGAGGCCTTGAATTGAGTTCACCTTTGCGCGTCGCCCTCTTCACGGATTCTTTCTCTGAAGCGAATGGCGTAGGTACGCTCAGCCGGGAGTTCGTTGCGTTCGCCCGACGCCGGCAACTTCCTTTCCTCTGCGTTCGCAGCGGCCCTCAAACGCGCGTGGCCCAAGCGCAATCCCTTACCACGTTGGAACTCAAGCGAGGTCTGGCGGCATTTCCGCTGGATCACGACCTGTCTTGCGACCCCTTGCTCAGCCGCTACAAGAATTGGGTGACCGCGCGACTCCGCCCCTTCCAGGCCGACCTGGTACACATCACGGCACCGGGGGATATGGGGATCCTGGGCCTTTGGGTGGCGCATTCTCTGAGGATTCCGCTGGTCGCGTCCTGGCATACCAACTTGCATGAGTATGCCTCCCGCCGGCTGAACAAGCTTTTTTCCTTCCTGCCGCACTCTTGGCGGGAACAGGTCTGCAATACCGCTGAAGAGCAGGTCTTGCGCGCCTGCGTCCGCTTCTATGGCCTGGCCCGCTTCCTCCTGGCGCCGAACGAAACCATGGTCAATCTTCTCCAGGGGCGAACCGGTAAACCCGCCTACCTGATGGCGCACGGTGTCGATCCCGAATTATTTTCCCCTCACCGGCGCCGCCGCCGGAGCGGTCCTTTTTGCATAGGGTATGTGGGCCGCCTCACTCCCGAAAAGAATGTGCGCCTGTTCGTGGACTTGGAGCGAAGTTTGCTCGCCGCCGGGCAAAGTAACTTCCGCTTCCTGGTGGTCGGAGAGGGTAACGAGAGGGACTG
>JBELAJ010000151.1:0-16200 GCA_049508935.1 Terriglobia bacterium
TGCCGCACCGGAAGATTGTTGTAGTCACGCGCAAAAAACTGCCCGAGCGTCGCAAACCTCGTTAGCTTGCAGCAACTTGCACGTAAAGCGTCACTCCAACTCAATGGTGAACACCCGTTGCAGGGGCGGCCCTTGTGGCCGCCCGTGGACAACCACCAGGGGCTGCCCCTACAACATCACTCGGCAGCCTCGGAATAGATGTGCACCGGACCCAACAGGCCCGACGGGAGTAAGGGCGAGTTCGCTCGGTACGGCGTCACATCAGCGAAGGTGTACTTCGTCGCGCCCGGCTGCTGGTCGCCGATCAGCCGGTTCACCCAGGCATTGATCACTTTGATCCTAATCTCGTTGGCCCCCGGCTTCAGCACGCTCGTTACGTCAACCCGGTACGGCGTGTGCCACACGATCCCCAGCGACTTCCCGTTCACCGTTACCTCCGCCAGGTTCTTCACCTCTCCCAGGTTGATCCAAAGCTTCGTGCCCTTCTTGAACCACTCGGGCGAAGCCCGTACGGTTTTGGAATAGGTCCCGGCTCCCGAGAAGTACTTCACGCCCGCATCCGTGCTGTCGCTCCAGGAGATCAAGCTGTCCAGCGTGATCGACTCCGGCGCGCCGCGACCCGGCTCGAACGCCACTTTCCACGGACCCTCCACCGTCGCCAACTCCCTCTCCACCGCCTTCGGCAAAGTCCGCGAAGTCTCTTGGGTCGCCTTGCGGAACACCACAAACACCGTCCCCCAAGGCTCCAAATGCAGCGGCACCGTGGTGCGGCCCTCCGCGATACGGTACGACGCCGGCTCCATTTGGCCCGTATCGGGGTGCCAGAGTTCCGCCGCCTTGCCCGCCACTCGGAACGTTGCCTCCACCGTCTCGTCCCGGTCGTTGCGATTGTCCACGAAATACAATTCCCCGTCCGCCAGCTTGCGGTGCACAAACAACAGACGCGTGTCGCTCTCCGGCTTCGTGTGCTCGAAGTCGGGCGCGACGTTCATCGCCTCGAGCGCCTCCTCCGCGTTCTGCCCCGCGTACACCGTCCCTTTCCCTACCTTGTGCACTCCTGTGCCATCGCCGAACAGTTCGTCTTTCAAACGCTGGAACTCCGCCTGATCGTCGGCCAGGCTCGGATCGTCCATCGGCTTCGGCCCCGCCACCGACGCCCCTGCCTCCACCAGCTTGTGAATCGCCCGCAGCACCGGCAACGACATATACTGGCTGTAGGGGTCCAGGGCCAGCAGACGGTATTCCATCCCGCTCTTCGTCCTGATTCGCCCCTCCCGCGTGCTCAGCATGTGGATCAGCCCGTCGGCGTTGATGTAATCGAACCCGTAGCCCGCCGGCACGTCCGGCGCTTTGTTCGCAAAAATCGCCGTCAGATTCGAATCTTCCCCGTAGAAATAAACTACGTCCGCGCCGAAGCGCCCTTGCTGAAGTAAGTAACTCAAGCGCGCCAGGTACTTCATCCACGGTCCCGCCTCTTCCGCCCAGGTGTCGTTGCGGTCGAGCCATTGCCCGAAAGGGCCGAGAGTCATTCCCGGCGCCTTATCCGCCTCGAGCGGCTGATGCACACACACACTTATCACAAAGCGGTTGATCCCATTCAGGAATTCCTGGTCCGCCGTCGGCTTCAGCGTCGCCGGTGACCACGCCCAGGGTGCCTGAGCTGCCGTCAGCGACTCCGCCGCCGCCAGGTTCTGCCCATAAATGTGCGCCACTGAGGCCGATTCAAGATCGTCCGCGTTGTACACATAGAGTTCTTTGTTGACGCCCGGCCGCTCGGTCCACATCGCGCTCATCGGCAACTCGTTAAATTTCTTGACTTCCATGCCATCGGCCACGAAGGCTCGACCGTCCTCATGCGACTCCCCGTAATGCCCCATGTGCCACTCGTGCAGCGTCGCTTCCAGTTGACCGTAATGCTCGTTCGCGATCAAATCGCTGATCGTCTTGCGAAAATCCCACAGAAACCGGTCACTCGCCTCCGCGCTCTCCACCACTCTCCCCGCCAGCACCGGCAGCCAGGGCAGCGCATCGTAGCCCCGCAGCCTCTTGAACTGCTCCAGCATGTCGTCCGTCCAGTTCTGCGATCCCGCTTCCCAACTGTCGTTGATCACATAGCGGATACCCCGCTTGCCCATCATGCCCGCACCCACCGTCTGCTTGTAGCTGTCGAGATATGTCTCCATATAATTCTTCACGTAGTCGTGGTTCAGCTTGTCGACCTCGAGCCCGGTGGCCTCGGCCGTGGCCGGATGGTTGGTGATTCCCAAAAGCGAATAGCCGAAACGCAGGACAACCCAGCGGCCAGCGGGAGGGGTCCAGTCGAGCGTCCCGTCGGGGTGCATCTTCGAATTGAGGTCAACCACGTCAGACTTCGAAATAGCGTCGGCGCGAGCAATCGAGGGCGTCGCGAATGGGTAGAGGTCCGGCACGGGACTAAAGGCAGCCTTGTCCTCGAACCGGTTGACACGCGCTCCCGGATGCAGCACGAGTTCGGCAATCTCGTAGTCGGTGGGCAGAATCCCAACTGGGGTCCCCATGGACTCGGCGTCTAGGCCCTCCGCCCAAGCGGGCAAGGGAGGGGGAGCGGTCCTCTCGAAGACAACTCGAAAATACTTCGCAGCCGCGGCCGGAACCGAGACCGTATGCTCGGGACAGCCTTCGTCCGGAAGAATCACGATGGCCCGGAAGACTCGCCCATCATCGCTCGCCTCCAGCGTCTTCTTCGGGCTGGCGATTCCGGCGAGCGTCGCAGCCAGCGAGCCCACACTCTTCGTCACGATGGTGACTGCGCGAATGGTCTGGGGCTCGGCAAATTCAAATTGGATCCAGGCGCTCTGCCCGGCGGCGGGGATAGGGAGCTTGGTGGTTTTCACCAAATCCCCATCGCTGAGCATCGCCGCGTCAATGTTGCCTCCGCTCGCCGTCACCTTCGGATGCAGCGACTCGAGCGGCACGTCACTTGCGGCCGCGCGATAGGCAATGACCGCCACATCTCGGTAGAATTGCGGAACGGGTTTCGAGCCCTCGGGCGGACTCATCACATCCTGAACCGCCATGTTCTGAAACGCGCCGGTGTTCGTCGGGGGATGAGCCAGTTCGCCGGTGAACGGCCGGCCGCCTTCGACCAGCGTCTCGCTCCACACGTACTTTTTCATCCCTTGCGAGGCCGGCACCCACGGCCCGCCTGACTCGCTCCAGCCCGGCGAGCCTGCGATCGCCATCTCCATCCCCAGTTGATCGCCCAGTTCGATCGCGTACTTGAAAGCATCTTTCCATTCCGGAGTCATGTAGGCCAAGCGCTTTTTCACCACAATCGGCGTCGCGAGCGCCGCGTCAAAATTCTGGAATCCCCTGATGCCCACCCGGTGCATCCACTCCAGGTCCAGCTTGATGCCCTCCTTAGTGATGTTGCCGTTCATCCAGTGCCACCACACCCGCGGCCACGCACTGTCCGCAGGATTCTCAAACCCGCTCTTGAGCGGATCGGGTTGGTTTTGAGCAATGACGGTGCCGGCGCCGAGTAAGAGCAACATGCTTGCAAAGATCAGCGTCCTTGACCGAGGCTTCGTCGCATGAGATTTTTTCATACTCATCATGTTCATGGCTCCCCCCAAGCCAGAGATGGATTATCGTCCTACGCAGGTCAGATAACGGCATGTGCTATCCCCGAATCGCCGCAAATAATAGCTTGGGCCGATTTGATCGGAAACAACATTATTACTCCACGCGCAACGCCTGCATGGGGTCGAGTTTGGCGGCGCGCGTGGCTGGCAACCACACGGCGAACAGCGCTACGGCGGAAATGATGAGCGGCGCAGCGGCGCCGAAGAGACGGAAGTAGCCCTCGGTAACGTGAATGCCGTGGAGTTGTTCGGGCCGGTCACCGGTGAGGTTGAAGCCGGGGCTGGTGAAGTCGTAGGCGGCAACGTCCTGGAATGAGCTGGTCTGCCGCTCGTAGAGATGAAACATCGGAATCGAGGCAAGGTTGGTAGCAAGAAGGCTGCCGCCACTGGCCGGACGGTGAATGAACTCGACCATGCGATCGGCCTCGGGGTAGGTGAACGGCTTGAGTAGAACCGCATTGACTACAGTAAAGATGGCGGTGTTGGCTCCGATGCCCAGCGCCAACGCGGCCACGGTGGCGATGGTGAAGCCGGGATTCTTGAAAAACATGCGCAACGAGTGCTTAATCTCATTCCAGAGATTGCCCATGCAACGACTCCATTTCCCACTCGAAATCTCAGAGCCCTACTATAGCCGGACTTTAGCATGAATTAGGTTCAACGAGATCCTGCATATAATTGCCGGGTAACCTCTGCGGGTTCTCGGCTGCAGGGAACTTGGAAATCATCAGTCTGGCCGCACGGCCAAACCGTACCGAGTTGGGCAACCGCGCAGAATCGCGAATGAACCGGTCCTCGACGATTTTCGGCGACGATCGGCCAGAGGTTTGCCGATGCCCCGTCACTTGGTCTAGTTGCCCACCCTTAGACGTGGCCTGCGCTGTAGTCATTGTGTGTCTTGGTCCGGGTGGCGTTCAATTCAAGACGTACAGACTCCAGCACGGGCTTCCTACCCGTGAGCAGACGTGCCAAGGATGGCCATGCTACGACATTAAAGAAAGTCGTTTAAACATTTTTCTTGACAGACTAATTGTCATCGTGCTATAAGTAGAAAGTTCCATTCAGGGCTTTTTTGCAATTTATCGACCCTCGGGCATAGCGTTATTGCATAGCAACGCTAATGTCGGGTAGCTAAGTTCTGACCTGGACCTGGGGTTATTCCAACTACCTTCGCACGACCATTTTATAACGGTTTATTGCTAGATTGGAATTCTGTTCGCCTTGCGTCGTGAAGGTCGTGGGTCACCTAGAAATCCCGAGGAGGCCAAGAATGGCAAAAAAGTCCGCCCTCTCCAGTTGGATCGGCACCTGTGTTACTCTCGCATTCTGCCTTGCTTTGACCAGCCAGGGCTGGGCACAAATCTCTTCTACCGCCACAATCAACGGAACAGTGAGGGATCAGTCCGGAGCTTCCGTTGTCGGCGCCAATGTCACAATTACGAATGAGGCCACGGGTGTCACCACCAAAACGGTGTCGAATGCTGACGGCAGCTTTGTGACACCCGGACTGGAAGTTGGATCGTATAAGGTAACGGTCACCAAGGAAGGATTTAAGACGCACGTGGAAGAACACATCGTTCTTCACCCCACGGTCGTCACCAACGTGACGGTTGAGTTGGCGTTGGGTCAAGTGTCCACGGAAGTGACGGTGACCGCCAGCGCCGCTCAGGTGCAGACGTCCACGCCCGAAAACTCGAGCGATGTTACGGAACAGCAGGTTGTCACGCTTCCGCTGAATGGCCGCAACTATTCGAGCCTTTCGGCGCTCATGCCCGGCGTTACCAACACCGCGCCGGACACGCCGGGCGGCCAGGGCGGCTTCCTGACCAGCAACATCATGTCGATCAACGGTTTTGGCATCAGCGGCGTCCAGTATTTTCTCGATGGGATATGGGATGAGAATACCGGCAACATGACGCAGACCACCATTCAACCCAATCCTGACACGATCCAGGAAGTGCGCGTCCTGGAAAACGCTTTCGGGGTTCAGTACTCCCTCAACGGAGCTAACGTGGTTATTCTGGAGACCAAAACCGGCACCAATAGATTTCACGGGGTGCTCTTTGATTACCTGCGCAACGATGCTCTGGACGCGCGAAACTTCTTTTCCCCCACGGTTCCCGAGTTGAAGCAGAACATTTTTGGCTACACGCTGGGCGGACCCGTTTACATTCCTGGCCACTACAACACCGATAAATCCAAGACCTTCTTCTTCTGGAGCCAGCAGTGGACCCGGCAGAACGTAGGGTCGGTGGAGTTGGGCGCGGACCCGACCGACGCCATGCTTCAGGGCAATTTTGGTTCCCTGTGCCCCGCCGGGTTCAACACCTCCGGCCTCTGTAGTTCCACGGCTAGCCCGAACGTACAACTTATCAACCCGGCCACCACGCAGCCCTTTGCGAACAACATCATCACCACCCCGCTCAACACCAATGCGCTCGCCCTGATGAACGCGTTGCGTCAACCCGTGAACGATGCATCGAACGGGTTCCTGAACTTTATCAACCTGACCCCCGCCATCAATGACACGCTCGACAACGAAATTCGCGTCGACCACAATTTCAGCGAAAAGTACCGCTTGATGGCGGAGTATCTTGACGAGTCGCAGACGAATGCCAATCCCTACAACACCTTTCTCGGGTCACCGTACACCACGAATACCAATCCGGTCTACACCCAAAACCAGCTTGCCCAGATCCGGCTAACGGCTGCGCTTACTCCCTCCATGGTCAACACCACCAGCCTGGCCATGAACAATTACGTGGTCAGCCTTTCGGCTAAGGGCACCTGGCTAAAAAGCCAGGTTCCGGGTTTCAGCACGGCGTTGCCTTACACGGGCGGCGCCGGTAGCGATCGGCTGCCCGAAGTCGACTTTGCCGGTGGGTGGCCGTCGATAGGTCAGACCTATACTTTGCCGATCCAGCATGCCAGCGACCTCGAGGATACGCTCTCGGATGACTGGAGCTGGCTCCACGGCAACCATTTTATCCAGGCAGGCGCCAATCTGGTGTTTGGAACCAAACGGCAGATCAACTTCTCCGCCAGCGCGGGCGACTGGTTTTTCAGCGGTCTATTCACGGGTAACCCCATCGCGGACTACTTGCTGGGTGATGCCGCCTCCTTCACCCAGACCTCCAATGAGCCGCGATACTACCTGCACTACCCACTGTTTTCTCCTTACGTGCAGGACCGGTGGAAAGTTAACCGTAAGCTAACGGTTACCGGAGGGCTGCGGATAGAGTTCGAGCCCGCCCCGAATCTGCAACACGCTTTTGGGAGCTTCTTTGACTCGAAGGACTATGTTGCTGCCGACGCCCCGATTGTAAACACGAATGGGACCATTACCCCCACGGCGAATTACAATCCGCTGAACGGCGTGATCATTAACGGTATCAATGGCACCCCGTTGAACTTTACGAAGGCTCACCAGTGGTACTTCTCGCCTTCAGTGGGTTTTGCCTATGACGTCTTCGGTGATGGCAAGACGGCCTTGCGCGGCGGATGGCAAATGACGACCCAGAACGCGTTTTATGAGGCGGGCGGCAATGGGGCCCCTTCCGGCAACATTCCCTTTGTGGAAAGTCTCACCCTCATTACGCCGCCATTTCCCAATCCGATTGGCGCGGCGGCCACCCCGCCCTCTGCTCCGAGCTTCAGCGGCGAGGATGTGAACACCTATCGATCGCCGAATTACCAGAATTTCAGTTTGAGCCTGGAACACCAGTTCCGGAATACTTGGCTGGTATCCATCGCGGGCGTGGGGACCGTCGGCAGGCACCTCTTTAGCACTTGGAACATCAATCAGGCGCTCCCCGACGCGCCTTATCAATTCAACCCCATCATCAATACCGGCACGGTCTTCTCCGGCGTGTATTCCCCCTACCAGGGCTACGCCGGCATCAGCAACGTCGAATTCAATGACAACTCCTCCTGGAATGCCCTCGAGATCCACGTGCGGCATCCGGTGGGGCGCGACGTTTTTCTCAATGTGGCTTACACTTGGCAGCATGGGTTGGGGGATGCGTCGGTAGCCGGGTCTACGGGCGCAGTGGGCCAGGGTCAATCGTCACCTCAAAACATCTACGATCCCGGTGATTCGTATGGCACGGAGAGCTTCAATGTAGCTCAGGTCCTGTCGCCCAGTATTATTTGGGGGCTGCCGTGGATGAAGGAGTCGCATGGCATCGAGAAGCTGGCCCTCAGCGGGTGGCAGTTTGCGGACATTACCGACATTCAGAGCGGCTTTGCCCTGACACCGGGGCTCAGCGTTTCTAACCCGGGACTGCAAGGCTATCCTGATCGCATATCAGGCAGCTCGCTAAAGGGTCCCAAGACAGTCAATGAGTGGTTTAACACCTCGGCCTTCACACAGGCTCCTTATGGATATTTTGGCGACGCCGCGCCGGGGTCGATTACGGGTCCTGCGTGTATCGTTTTCGACATGGCGCTTTACAAGGACTTCGTTATCAAGGAAAACGTCAAGTTCCAATTGCGGATGGAGGGGTTCAATATTTTCAATCACACCAACTTCAGCGGCGTTTCCACCTCTCTCGGAACCGGGAATTTCGGCCAGGTAACCAGCGCGCTTAGTCCGCGCGTATTCGAATTCGCGCTCCGCTTCCAGTACTAGCGCTCGATGACTGGTAAGAGCGTCAAATAATGTCTGGAAAGGGCGGGGCTTTAACCCCGCAAGAGTCAGCCTCACCCACCGCTCTGCTCTGCCCCCCTCCCCCCCACGGGGAGGGGGGTGAGGCAGGCGGCGTTTCGTAGCGACCGGCCTTAGCAGCCTGATGAAAAAAGGACGTAGAGGCGGCTTTACCCCGCCCTCCGTATTGAAAACAATAGAGATATGGCGGGGTAAACCCGCCGCTACGTCACGCCGAACGGCTTTTTCATCAGCCTGTCAGAGGATGCGGAAAAACGCTTTAAGATTGTTCCGTACTGCGGGTTTCGAGTTTGCGGTGTCCTCCTCAGTTCCGATGCGCCTGCGCCCACGCCGATGCCATATTCGCCCGGTGGGCGGAAGCCGTCGAGGTCGTTCGGCCGAGGGCATCATTCGCTCGCATTGGCCACGTAGAGCCTCTCTTTTCTAAGGGTTTTCCGATTCCAAGTGAGGAGTTGAATTTGGGATCAAGGGTGTATGCGCGCTCCCCCCTCCCCCAGCCATTCCGCCTACCCTCTCGTCAAAGGAAACCGGCTAGGGGTGATAGAGCACGATGGGGAACCTGCCACTTTTTTCATCTCGCAAAGTCCTGGGCATGGGTGCTTATTTTCGTGATGGTTGCGGTTGCAAGAGCGGAAGCGAGGCCGGGCGATCAGAAAAACTGCCGAGAGCAGGTGGCGGTACAGCAATTACTGCGGCAAGCCGAGGATACCATGCGGTCTTACGAGGACCGGAGGGCAGCGTACGAAGGCGCCGCGCGAGTGTGTTCCCATGAAGCTTCCATTTATGCCGCGCTCTCTGCACTTTTGCTGGAGCACCAGGATGCCCAGGCGGCCTTGACCTGGGCTCGCCGAGGGCTGGAAATAGCGCCCGCAGACCAGGATCTGACCGTATATGAGGGTATGTCACTCTTATTGGTCGGCCATCCCGACCAGGCACTGGCAGTCTTGAAAACGGCGCCATCGACCGGAAAGAATGAGTTTTACCTGGCGATGGCGTACCGCGCCTTGCGCCAACACAAAGAAGCGCAGCAGGCATTCTTGCGGGCATTTGCGTTGGGGTTTAATGACCCCTATGTCCTCTACGTGCTCATCGAGCAAGACCATGCTCTGGGGGAAAAAGAAGCTGGCTTGCGGGACTTTCGGACGTTTTATGAGCATTTCCCCGATTCCCCTTGGCTGCACATGCTCTATGGCGACGCCTACATGTCCAAGCATGACGATGCGAACGCTGAGACCGAATACGAGCAAGCCGTCAAACTCGCCCCAGATCTGCCCATCGTGGAGTACCAGCTCGGGTACATCGACTTCGAACGTGCCAAGTATGCTGCCGCCGAGGGGCACTTTCGGAAGGAAATTGCCACCAACCCCACTCTCGCCGTTGCCTATCTTTACCTGGGCGCGACCCTGCGCAGGCTGGCCCGAAACTCCGAAGCCCTTCCCTTCCTGGAACAGGCCGTAATGCGTGATCCTAATTACACTCTCGCTTACAATGAATTGGCCACCGGACAGATCGAAGCGGGCAAGCTTGAAGACGCGTTCGGGACGTTGCAGAAGGGAGAAAGCCGATTCCCGCAAGAGGCGGCATTCCCTGCCCAACTGGCGGGCCTTTTAAAGCGCCTTGGCCGGCCCGTGGAGGCGAAGAGCGAGGCTGAGAAATCCACTCGGTTGAGCAAAACCAACAATCCTATCCAGCACGGACTTGCATTCGTGCCTGACATTCCTTCTGCGCCTCCCAACAAAAATATGCAGGTGGCGGACGTTCAACCCAGCTCCCCTGCCCCGCCCCACGGTTCCCCGAATGAAAGCACCGCTCATGCCGCAGGCGCGGGCGCCGGGCCGGCCTCCCTCAATGATTCGCTCCCCACGGCGTCGAGCATAGAGAACCCAGAGCTCAAGCCCCTGGCTGAATGCCTTGACCGATCCGATGTGAATTGCGCAAACCAGGCGTTGGCGTTGATCGAAGGTCCAATTCGCGACTCCGGGGAATGCCTGGAACTGGAAGCGAGGAAGTTCGCCCTCGAGCGGCGGAAGGATGATGCTTTGGAGGCAATCCAGCGAGCGCTAGAAAAAGAACCTAACCGGTACAGCTACCTGATGACCGAGGGTCAAATCTATCAGAGTTTTAACGATCAGGTTTCCGCCATCCGGGAATTCCTCCTTGCCGACAAAGCACATCCCTATGTGTCAGATACCTTCTACTTCCTGGGCATGAGTTTTTTCTTCACCGAGGATTATCCGCGAGCGGAAAAACATTTCATACAGTCATTGGAGTTGGATCCCCAGAATCACCGAGCGGTGTTCATGGCAGGGGTGAGCAAGATGATCACCTTCAAGTTGCCGGAAGGCAAAGCGTACTTTGAGGAGGCATTGAAGCTGCAACCCGACAATCCCTTCTATCACCTTCACTACGGAACTCTGTTGGGCCGCATGGGAGACAATGACAGCGCCATCGACCAGATACAGATTGCCGAAAGGCTGGATCCAACCTACGCCTTAACGCACTTTAACCTGGGGCGCCTGTTCCGGGAGAAGGGAAATTATCCTGCCGCGATGCAGGAATTGGAGACGGCCGTCAAACTCCAGCCTGGGCTCCCCGAGGCTTACTATGAGCTTGGATCGGTATATCACCATCTGGGAATGGAGGAGAAATCCCGAAATGCTTATCAGGAGTTCCAAACGACCAAAGACGCAGTAAGGCAACTCGGGCTGAACCCCATGGAGTCTAACATCCTTCAACACGAACCCTAAGCACTTTTACGAGACTTGGGCTCATTGTGGGCCGCTTTGCTGTCGCGGCGCTCGATGAGCGGCGGAAACCATCGTGGCATGGCCATCCTGGCCATGACCTCACGCAGGCGGTAGTCCCGTTGTACGGATTTCCCCGCATTGGTCACCTTACTCCGGAGGTCATCCGTGTCGAGGCTTTGCAGGGCGAGTTGGCTCGCAATGGGCGGGCTGTTGATTGGATTTTGGGCACAGGCTCAGGCTGGACGCAAAGCTCGCGCCGCCGCGGAGTCTTTCCCGGTGGTTCGATCCCACCCCTCAGCCCAGGCTGCCGGCTCAGCCGCATCACAATCCACCCAGCCGCTGCCGGTGATCCAACTTCCTGATCCGGACATTGGCGTAGATACGCTCGCGGCACGGAAGAAGGCACAGCTCGCGACCGTGGACCAATTCAAGGTTTTTTATAAATTCCACTTCGTCGATCGGGTCAAGGAAAGCGGCATCACTTTTGTCAATCATGTCGTCGAAGACGCCGCGGTGAATTACATGGCGGCCCATTACGACCACGGTAATGGGATCGCCGTCGCCGACGTCGATGGCGACGGGCTCTACGACATCTACTTCACCAATCAGGTCGGCGGCAACCAACTCTGGAAGAACCTGGGCGGGGGCAAGTTCAAGAACATCACTGAAGAAGCGGGGGTCGGCCTCCCTGGCCGGATCAGCGTCACCGCAAGTTTCGCGGACATCGACAACGACGGCGCACAGGACTTGTTCGTTACCACGGTCCGCGGCGGCAACGTGCTGTTCAAGAACGATGGCCACGGCCACTTTAAGGGCATCAGCAAAGAGGCCGGCGTGGACCTCTCCACTCATTCCTCCGGCGCCGTTTTCTTCGACTATGACAACGACGGCCGGCTCGACCTTCTGGTGTGCAACGTGGGCCAGTACACGAGCAACGAGAAGGGTGCGAACGGCGAGTATGTGGGGCTTCGCGATGCGTTTCACGGACACTTGTTTCCCGAGCGCTTCGAGTACCCCGTCCTGTACAAAAACATGGGCAACGACCGGTTCAAGGACGTGACCGCGGCCGTCGGTTTGCACCCGAGGGGCTGGTGCGGAGATGCTACCTTTGCCGACTTGAAGGGTGACGGCTGGCCGGGACTGATGTTTCTGAACATGATGGGGCACCAGCACTACTATGAGAACGAGGGTGGGCGAACATTCGTCGAGAAGACGGATCAATATTTTCCCAAGAACCCCTTCGGGGCGATGGGGGTCAAGTTCTTCGACTATGACAATGATGGCCGGCCGGATCTTTTCATCACCGACATGCACTCGGACATGTTCGAGGATATCGGGCCTGGCGACGAGAAGCTGAAGAGCCCCGCCCACCCCACGGCCGATTTACTGGGCGCGCCGCCGGAGTCCTTCATCCTCGGCAACGCCCTGTATCACAATCTTGGGGACGGCAAGTTCGAGGAAGTCTCCGATAAGATGAACGTCGAGAATTACTGGCCTTGGGGAATTAGTGTCGGCGATCTTAACGCCGACGGCTGGGAAGATATCTTCATTGCTTCGGGGATGAGTTTTCCCTACCGCTACGGGATCAATTCGTTGTTGCTCAACAATCGCGGCGAAAAATTCCTGGACGCCGAGTTCCTGCTGGGAGTCGAACCCCGCCGGGACGGCCGCACGCACACTCCATGGTTCGAACTGGACTGCTCACAGGGGACACCCGATGGTCTGTTGAATCTTTTTCACACCCTCCTCTGGGTGGACCCTTGTGTGGGACGTTCGGGGAAAATCATCATCTCGGGCACGATTTCAAGCCGGTCGTCGGTCATCTTCGATCTGGACAATGACGGCGACCTTGATATCGTAACTAATGACTTCAATTCCGAGCCCATGGTCCTGATCAGCGACCTCGCCCAAACGAAGCAAATTCATTGGCTGAAGGTCGTGCTGAGGGGAACGAAATCGAACCGCAATGGGCTGGGGGCCACCGTCCGCGTACGCGCCGGAGGGCAGGTTTACACGCGGTATAACGACGGCAAGTCCGGCTATTTGTCTCAGAGCGTTCTGCCCCTTTACTTCGGCCTGGGGGACGCCAGAAAAGTTGATAGTGTTGAGGTCGATTGGCCGTCGGGGCGCAAACAATCCGTCACCCAGCACCTGCGGGCTAACCAGACTCTCCCGATCACTGAACCGAATTAGTCGCGGGACCGGTGTGCTGCAAATTGGGTCTGAGGCCGAGAGAAAATGAGCATGAAGAACCAGGGAGCGTGGCATGAAAGTCACCGATGTACGAACGCGTGTAGTTGAATGGCGAGGGCCCATTGTATCTCCCCAGCCGCACTTCTGTACGAGCCCCATGGACATTCTCGATCTTCCGGTCGATTCCATGCGCTCCTATTCGTTCCATAGCTGGCTGATTGTGGAAGTTCAGACTGATGCAGGATTAACGGGAGTAGGAGAGGCGGCGCTTTCGCCACGCGTCAGCAAGCAGGTGATCGATCTGTATCTCAAGCCACTCCTGCTGGGGAGCGACCCGTTTGATACCGAGTACTTGTGGCAACACATGTATCGGAAGACGATGGCGTTCGGACGCAAGGGAATTGCCATGGTGGCCATTAGCGCCGTGGATCTCGCCCTTTGGGACGTCATCGGAAAGGCGGTGAAGCAGCCGCTCTTTCGACTTTTGGGCGGCCAGACGAAACCAAAGATTCCTGTGTACGCCAGCCGCCTCTATTCCCAGCCTCTGGAGAAGCTCGCCGGCGAGGCGCGGGCGTACAAAGACCAGGGGTTTCGGGCGATGAAGTTGCGTTTTGGTTGGGGCCCGGTGGATGGCGCAGCCGGCATGCAACGGAATATTGAGTTGGTGCGCACAGTTCGCGAGGTTATCGGGAATGAAATCGATTTGATGGCTGATGCCTACATGGGCTGGACGCTAGATTACGCCCGGCGCATGATCCCACTCCTCGAACCCTTCAACCTGCGCTGGTTGGAAGAGCCCGTCATCCCAGACGACATCGCGGGCTATGCCACCCTGCGCACCGTGGGACGGATTCCCATTGCCGGCGGCGAGCACGAGTTCACGCTTTATGGATTCCGCCAGTTACTCGACGCAAAGGCTGTTGACTACATTCAGTTTGACACCAACCGAGTGGGCGGGATCACCCAAGCGCGTAAGGTTGCGGCGCTGGCGGAAGCGCACGGCGTGCCCGTTGTTCCCCATGCCGGACAGATGCACAATTACCATTTGGTTATGGCAAGCTACAACTCTCCGATGGCGGAATTTTTCCCGCCAGTGGACGTGGAGGTGGGCAACGAACTGTTTTGGTATATCTTCAAGGGCGAGCCGACTCCTAAGGACGGCTACATTGAACTGGACGAGACCAAGCCAGGACTCGGCTTGACCGTCGATGAAGAGGGCCTGAAGAGATTTGATGTCATCGAGTGACCCGATGCGCGACAGAGCTCTCTCCCGCGGAAAAGGAAGTGGCTTATGACTGATGGCGCTAGAAACCGGAGCATGTGGCATGCGCTAACACGACGCTCGTTCTTACAAGGTGCGGCCGCTCTTGGGGCGTTGGAGACAGGCGGTGAAGGACGAGAAGATCAAGAACGCAGTGATCCTGACCGGCGTTGGGTCAGTCACCAGCTATCACGTCCACGCCGTGAGCAGCAACACACTTCTGGCGAAACTCGCTTATAGCGAACATGCGGGGTCGATGGATCTGATCGTAGTGAACGGCTACGTACCTGGTGGCCGAATCCACGCGCACATCACCATGACCGATGACAAGAAAGCGTTCGGCGGGCGCCTCCATGAAGAGACGAAGGTCTTTACATTCGCCATAATTACGCTGGGGAGGCTCGAAGACAATATCGATCTCTGCCGCTTCGATGATTCGAACTGGCGATGACCACTCGCTGCGTGGGTGATTTCACTCTACCCTGCGGCGCTGAGCGCGGGGAAATGTCGCAGAACAGAAGTATCGAAGAACTGTTGAATGCTTCGCTGGCTTAGCGTTATATTCCGCATCCGTGGCGGGAAAATCGAAACCTGAGCATGGCAAGTTCCCGATTCGGGAGGATCGAGTCGATAGGATCGAAGTGCATGTGGCTGGAATTTGCCTGCGCGAAGCTGGTAAGGGCTGGAAAATCCTTGCTGCTAAGCGCAAGTCTTCGTGGTCTCTGTTTCCCAATAAGTGGGAATGCGGTGGCGGAATGGTGCGCAGGGGCGAAAGCTTTCAAGCAGCCGTAAAGAGACAAATGTTTGAGGAATTTGGCTTGACGGTCGAACCCTGGTTTATCGTTGAGGCATATGAAATTTCTACGCCGCGAGGACAGCGCGTCATCCCTGGCGTAAGGTTTGTCTGCCTCTGTCAAAGCCCTGAGACGGAAGTGAGGCTTAACACCCGCGAGTTCTCAGATTTCAGGTGGCTGAAATTGCCACTGAAGGAGCATGTTGACTGGATAGGTGGGTTGGACAAAACCATCGCGAAAGTTGTAACCCCGAGATTGCTCAGTAAAAGCCGCAGAGAACCACTGCCATCAAACCAGGATTTCTAGCCATCAAGTGATTTTAGGACACTACCACCAGTCCCGTTGTCTCACCTGTAAACGCCTCCGATTTATGGCTCAATCTGCGCGACGCACCCCGCGGGCGGATCGGCCAACTCCAACGCGGTTATCGATTCGCACCTTCTCGAGCCCGGAAACCAATTTGCATGCCCTCTACGTGACGGACCCAAGTCGCACCAAGAGGCCGCCGAATTCAAGAGTTACCCTAGCGTAGATGGACCGGCTGGGTAAAGGCCCCATTACCAGCCGAATCCCAGATGGCAAAGCGAATCCACTTTTTGTCCGTGGAATCGAAGGGAATCGTAAACCGATGGCTGCCGAAGGGTACGAGTCCTGTTTCCGCTACAATCTTCTGGTCCGCGGTGGTGCCGTCGCTCCAGACCAGCTCCACAAATTCTAGTGGGAAGGTCCACTCCGCGTCTGCCGTGAAGGTCCTCTTCGCGCCCGTGCCCTCGATGGCGTAATTCCGCAAAAGGACTTCGCCGGTGCTCACATAGAAATCGCCCGCGCGCATGGCGCGGAGAATCGGACTCCAGTCCTCGTCGAAGCCCGGAAGGCGCGCAAGCTTGACGTAGTTCACGATCAGTTGGGGATAGGT
>JBELAJ010000152.1:0-16092 GCA_049508935.1 Terriglobia bacterium
TAGGGATTGGCAAAAGTGATGTCCGGAAGATAGGCGCTGCTCGGTGTACCGGGCAGTTGCGTGTTGAAAGCAGCGGTCCGTTCCCAGGGCAGGTTGCTCTGACTTTGTAACGGGCCGGACCATCCGGCGTTAAAGGCATAGTAAATCCCCCAGCCGCCTCGAATCACCGTCTTGTTATCGCCGCCCGGACGGTAGGCGAAGCCGATGCGCGGCCCCCAGTTGTGAAAGTCGTTCTTGAAATAGTTGAGCGGTGCGCCAATCTGCTGCGTGGTCACAAAAGGATAGGCGGCAAAGGCGCCGGGATCCGAATTGGGTGGAATCGTCACCGTATCGGAGTTTTCTGCAATCACCACCTTATTGGTGGCAGGGTCCCAGAAGGTTGCGTTGTGGTCGCGAAACGTCCACGGCCGCTGATACATGTATCGCAGCCCATAGCTGACGGTGAGGCGAGGCGAGGCTTTAAACGTATCCTGAGCGTAAAAGTCCCACTCGCGGTCGTACATGTTTTGGCTGACCGGGGCTGCGTAGCTCGAGTAATCCGCAATCCCCAACATGAAATCGGCGTAGCCGTTTCCGACCGACTGGCCGTAATTGCTTCCCGGAATGTTCCATCCGCGGTTACCTGTCCACTGTCCTGAGGAGCTGAAACTTCCCAAGGGAGCGTTGCAGTTGAAGAAGCAGAAGTCATTCTCCTTGTAGCCGGTCTCCTCGAGACCGACCTTGATGGTGTGCCGCCCTCGCACCAGGGTGAGGTTATCAACCCAATCGGCCGTGCCCTGCAAGCCGTGGGCATTGCCCACGTCCCCGATTGTGCCTCCGAGGTTCGTTCCTCCATAACCACTTATGGTCATCGCCGGCAGGCCGCGATCCGAGTTGGCGGGCATCTGCGGGAAAAGGCTCCAAGGCTCGAAACCCAGGTCTTGCCCGAAAGAGCGAATTGCCGTGCCCACCCATCCGAGCCGAAACTCGTTGACGGTGCCGGGGCCGAAGGTGTGCGTTTCGGTTCCACTGGCGTTGTACCAGTTGTATCCGTGGTCCGACCAACTGCCGTACGCCGCACAGCAGGCGTAGCCGTAGAACCATGGCGCGCCTTTTGACGCTGTGGCGAAAAGTACGATCGAGTCCCTGCTCCCGAGCTGTCCATCCAGACGCATCTGGGCGTTGTTGGTGCCAAAGCGGAGCGGAAGAGCGCCGTCCCAGTCATACATCGCATAGGGCGATCCGGGTAGAAAAGGCGACCCGGGAGTCGGCGTGAGATTGACGTTGGGCGCGGGCATGTAACCCGAAAGCGCGGTGGCTTGCGAGGCAAGCATCGACTTGGGAATCTGGTTGTTCAGAAACGGCTGCCCGGTGAAGGGATTGTACAACTGCTGGCCGTTGGTCGCATCGGTGCAAAGGCCCTGGGCCCAGGTATCGCACAGGTTCGAGAAATCCCCTTGGCGCATGGCCTGCGTGGGGAAATTGTATTGCAATGGCTGCGGGTGGATCTCCCGAATCCCGTCATAGTTGACGAAGAAGAACAGTTTATCCTTCAGGATGGGCCCGCCCACATTCGCGCCAAATTGATTGCGATTAAAGGGATTGCCAACCTGGTTGTACTTGTTGAGATCGAAGCTGTTGGCACTGGTCGTTTTGTTCTCGTTGTATTCGAAAACGTTCCCGTGAAACTTGTTGGTGCCCTGCTTAGTCACCATGGTAATCGCGGTTTGGGAGCGATACTCCGCGCCGTTCATGGAGCTGTCGACCTTGAATTCCTGCAAGGTCCCGATGGCGGGCAGATTGGCCTGGGCTATCATCTCGGAAGTGCCGATGTAGGTGACGTTCCCTCCCCCGCCTTGGCCCGGGTTGTTGGTGCTGATTCCGTTCACGGTCCAATTGCTCATGCCGACGTACGCCGCCCCGCCGATGTCCGGATTGGAGTTGCCATTGGTGATGCCTTGCGACATCCCAGGGACCAGATTCATCAACCCGTCAGTCGAAGTAGTCTGAAAGGGCAGGTCTGCCAGCTCACGGGTTTGAAGCGTTCCCCCGACGGTAGGCGAATCTGTCTGCACAAGCTGGGCGCGCCCCGCGACTTCTAATGTCTGAACAACTGCCCCGACTTGCAACACTACATCCTGCCGGGCCGTCTGGGAAGAGAGCAGCTGAACGCCCGTAGCTTCGAAGGTCCTGAAGCCCTCTTTGACGGCGATCACTGTGTACGTTCCTGCCAGAAGGTCAGGAACCGTGTATGTTCCGGAAGTATCGGTGGTGGTTCGGTATTCGATCCCAGTACCCTCATTCTTGACTGTGATTCGAGTGCCAGGCACCGCCGCACCGGTCGAATCGGTGACATTTCCGACAATCGAACCCCTGATTTCCTGGCCGTACAACCCCACCGCTGCCGTCAGGTACGTAAGCGCTAGGATTGCAAATCCGACGATTCTGATTCTCATGAATTCACCTCCGCAACACTTCGACCTTCCGTCGACCTTTCCGGTCAACCTCCGCTCCGCCTGGTGCACTTTCGCCGTGAACTGAGCTAAAATGTCAGGTAATCCCCGCTGCAAAGCGCAATCGCTTCGAACAACTCTCGGCGCAAACGACACAAAGTCTTTGCCTCCGCTTCTGCGCAAGATAAGCGCCGCAAACAGGACTGTTAAGTCTGCGAGGTGGGGTCCTGCCTGAGAATTCCAATAGGTTGGAAGAAAACGTCGGCGCTACGGCTTCGGTGCAGCCGGCGCCACCGGGACTGATCCGGCTGGATCGCTGACCTCCGGCTTTGAGGGCTTGAGTTGCCCTTCGATCGACTTTGCCCGAGCCAAGGCGGCCTCAGCTTGAGCGGGCTCATGCGCACGCTGATACAGGCGCGCCAAGAGATTGTACGCCTGCACAGAACGCGGGTTCAGTTGCGTTCCCGTTTCAACCTCCCTGATGCTCTCCGGCAATCGGTCTTGCCCAGCCAGGACTTCTCCAAGTCCACAATGGGCCTGCCAGTCCCGGGGATTCAGGCGGATTGCCGTCGCGTATTCTCTCCCCGCCTCCTCCAGTTTCCCCGCTTGGAACAGCGCCTTCGCTAAGTTGCGGTGCATGTCCGAGGAATCCGGGCTGAGCTCGATAGCGGTTCGAAAGTAGCCGATGCCGGCGTTCAGGTCGCCCTGCTCGACCATGCGGATGCCGGTGTCGTTGTAGAGTTGAACCGTCCTTAGCGTATCGCGATCTTTTCGCAGCGCCACGAACCTTCGCATCGCCTGTTGCGACTCTTCCGTCTTTCCCTGAAGTCCCAGGATCTGAGCGAGATTGAGAAGCGAAGGGCCGTCGGACGGGCTCAGTTCAATGGCCCGGCGGAATTGTGCCGCAGCAGCCTCCAAATCCCCTTTTTGCCTCAAAAGCAGCCCCAGTTCGTAGTGGGCCTTAGGGGCATTCGGCGCGATTCGGACAGATTTGCTGAACTCATCGAGCGCCTTCTGCGGCTCCCCCTGATTCTTGAAATACAGACCCCGCACATAGTGAATGGCCGGATCGTCGGGCTGGAGTCGAGCCGCTGCTTCGATTGCGTCGACCGCTTCCATGTAGTTGCGCTGCTCCACGAGGACGCGGGCCAACTGGATTTGAGGCGCAGCGTAGCCGGGCTGCAATCGGATCGCCTCGCGAAATTCCGACACGCCCCAATCTCCGGCATCCGTCAGTTCGCGGACCATTCCCACACCATAATGTGCAGGTGCACAGCTCGGGTCGACCTTCAATGCGCCCTGGAACTCCGCCAAGGCCTCATCGAAACGTTCTAGTTCCACCAAGGTCCAACCCATTTCATAGCGAATCTGAAGGTTTTGGGGTTGGAGAGCCGAGGCTGATTGGAGCTCGGTCATGGCTCCCCAACGGTCCCCGGTGTCGCGCAGCACGAGGCCGAGCTCGAAACGCGCGCTGGCGTCTTGCGGCTTAAGGACAATCAGGCTGCGAAAGTCCTTGATTGCGGCGCTGCGCTCCCCGTCCTTCCTCTCTGCCATCGCCAGGTTGTAAAGGGCATCCGGATACCGTGGGTGTAACTGAAGAACCGTGCGCAGGCCGGCAGCGGCGTCCGGGAAATCGCCGAGCTCGATGTAGGTTTGCGCCAGCATGTAGCGCGGTTCCCACGCTTTCGGCTCGAGTGCCGAGGCTTTCTGGAACTCTTTCGCTGCCTCCCTGAGACTCCCATTCTCTCTTAGAGCAATGCCGAGCCCGGAGTGGGCGGAAGCTGAGGCAGGGTCCAGCTTGAGCGCCAATCGGAACTGGCGCTCCGCAGCGCTGTAATTCTTCTGCGAGAGGGCTGCCGCTCCCTCCTGCTCGTAGACGCGTGCCTGGTTCGCAGCCTCCTGGCCTAGGGAGGGTGAAATGGGTAAGATCAGCCCACACGAGAATAGAAGCAGTAACGCGAAGGTGGGCACGCCGCGATGCGCCCGCCGTGTCATTCCGAGCGTAGACTGCATGATCCTCCGGCTCGCCAGTTGGTATGAAAGTGGCTCCCCTCCTTGGTAAGGAGGGGTTGGGGGTGGTCGTTGTTCGGCGACGATACCACCCACCACCCCTACCCCTCCTCCAGCTGAGGAGGGGAGTCGTTCTTCATGGCGGAAGTGGCTGCGAGGGATGATCCAGCTCCCGCACCAGCGAGTTGAACATTCGGTCTTTTTCCAATGCCGCTCAAGTGTGCCGAAATCTGCGCCGCTGTCCGTTTGACCGAGTTTGCCAGCTCCGGGATCCGCTCATTCGGAATCTGGCCGGCAGGCCCTGCCACGCTGATGGCGGCGACCACCACCCAGTTACCGTCAAAAACCGGCGCGCCAATGCAACGGCTCGCAATTTCGTCTTCCTCGTCGTCCATGGAATACCCCAGGGTTCTCACCTGTGCGAGTTCCCGCTTCAGGGCGCCCAGCGATGTAATCGTGTTGTCATTGCGCCTCGGAAAGCCCTTGACTTTCGCAATCAAGGCAAGCTCTTCCTCACTGACGTAAGCGATCAAGGCCTTTCCTACGCCGGTGCTGTGAACGTCCAGCCTGCGACCGACAAAAGAGGTCTGTCGGCCCGTGCCCGCCGCCTCGATCTTGTCGATGAGCATCGCCTCGGCGCCATCCAACACCGCCATATGAACAACCAGTCGAGTTTCTTGCATCAGCGAACGCAGGAAGGGCTTGGCCTCTTCGCGCAGGTCAAGGTTCTCGATGGCGTGACGGCTCAGGGCGATCAGCTTCAATCCCAAATAGTATCTGCCGTTTTGCCGGTTCTTTTGCAGAAACCCCCGCTTTTCGAGCGTTTCGACGATCAGGTAAGTCGAGCTTTTGGGAAGTCCGAGCCTGCGGCTTATTTCGGAAGTTGAGAACCCGGACTTCGACTGCGCGAGAAACTCGAGCAGCATGAGTGCACGCTCAATCGCCGGAACCGGACATCCCTTTGCACCTGACATCGGACGCTTCGCTCAGTTCAGCTTAAAACCGCCCATCGCGAAATGCTCAAAATAGCGCTCTTCGGGTTCAATATAACTCGAAAACAAAGAATGTTCCAGCCTGTTGGAAAATCGCTGCCGGCAACTTGCAATTGAGTTGACAGACTTTTTGCCTAAGATAAACTGGAACGCTTCCTTATGATCAACCGACGCGAAATGAACATAGACGGCATCATTCCGATAATCCCGACGACCTTTGACGAACAGGACCGGATCGACTGGAGCGCCTTCGATCGGCTGCTGGATTTCGCCTGCGGGATCGATGTCTGCGCTGTCTGCCTGCCGGCTTATGCGAGCGAGTTCTACAAACTCGCCGACGCCGAGCGCCGCGACATCATCGCCAAGGCGGCCGAGCGTTGCGGCGACCGAATGCCCGTGGTCGCACAGGCGAACGCCGGCTCCGCCCTGCAGACCGTAGAACTGGCGCGATTTGCGCAGGAAGCGGGCGCGGCGGCGGTGTCCGTGGCCGCGCCGCGCCTCTTTGCCATCGAGGAGAAAGACCTGCTGCGGCATTTCGACCGCATCTTGGCAGCGATCGATGTGCCGCTGGTGTTGCAGGACTTCAATCCCGGCGGGCCCACGGTCAGCACGGGTTTCATTACCACGCTCCATCGGCAGCACCCCCATTTTCGTTGGGTGAAGCTGGAGGAGTCACTCATGGCCACCAAAATCGCGTCGATCCTGGATGCCACTTCCGGCGAAGTCGGAGTGCTCGAGGGTTGGGGCGGCATGTATCTGCTGGAGCTCGTGGCTGCGGGCATCTGCGGCGTCATGCCATCGCTATCGCTGGCGGACCTGTTGGCGCGGATTTTCAGGCTCGCCAAGAGCGGAAGCCAACAGGAAGCCTACGATGTGTTCACGGGCACGCTTCCACAAATCGTTTTCAGCTTGCAGAACATGGAACTCTATCATTACGCCGAGAAAAGTTTGCTCGCCGCGCGCGGGGTGATCACCGAGACCCACGTTCGTGAACCAAGACGCGACTTAGACGCACTGACTCGCGCGCACATCGATTTCCTGAACGCAAGTATTTTGGCGTTGCTCGATCGCTTGAAAATGCCGCGTTGCCCGTCGACGGTCAAAGCGGCCAGGCACGGCGGAAGTGGAACGTAGGACCCGGCGTGAGGTCCTCCGAATTGTGGTTTGGTCCTTCAGCTAGCTTCTGCGGCTCTGCCGCCCTGTCTTGCGGAAAGGCTCTGCCTTTCCGGCATTTCGGTGCCTTGCTCTTTTTTTTGGCGAGGCTACGCCTCGCCGGTTGAGGCGCAGCCTCAACCAAACAAGAGACAAGAACGGAGGCCCGGCCTCGGAAAGGCGAAGCCTTTCCGCAAGGCAGGGCGGCAGAGCCGCACTCGGCAACGAGATTCGTTCTCGCGTCGACCTCAACAAGGAGTACCAAGATGCCCAAAACCGAAATCCGCCACCTCGACAAGAAAGCCTCCACCGGCGCTTATTCGGCGGGTGTGTTGATCGACGGCTGGCTGTACATCAGCGGCCAGGGACCGCTCAATCTTGCCACCGGCGAGGTGAAACGGGGGAACATCGAGGAAGAAACCCGCCTGACCATGGAACATATCGGGAAGATCCTCGAGGCCGCAGGCATGACTTTCAATGATGTCGTGAAATGCACTTGCCACCTCTCTGACATTAACGATTTCGCTCGTTTCAACGCCGTCTATCGCAGCTTCTTCTCGGGCGTACTCCCCGCGCGCACAACCGTACAGAGCGTGCTTGGGGACGGCATCAAAGTGGAGATCGACGCGGTCGCGCGGAAGTCCTAGAAGTTGCTCACGAAAATCCGCGTCATATTCTGGCTGCCAGGAAGGGGGCTTTAGAGTCTGTGTGAGAACCTTATTTTGCATGTCATTCCGAGGAGCCGCAGGCGACGAGGAATCTCGCACTGCCCTGAAAATGACTCCCCTCCTCAGCGGGAGGAGGGGCGGGGGTGGTGGGTGGTTGGCCCGCCGCCCGGCAACCACCCCTGACCCCTCCTTACCAAGGAGGGGAATCATTTTCATGGTTTCTGGGTGCCCGTCAGCCGACGGGCATGAGCGACTGCCTTGAAAATACTCAGGGCGAGATTCCTCGCGGAGTTTACCCTGAGCACCCAGGGCGAGATCCTTCGCTTCGCTCAGGATGACAGCGAAGGGCTCGGAATGACACTCCAAAAGAGGTTTTCACTCGCCTCACGCTGAAGATCGCGAGACGGCGCCAGCGAAGATTTTCGAGAGGGTGTTTCCACATGCAAAGAATTCCGAGACGAGCTTTCCTGATGAGCGCAGGCGCCGCGCCCTTGGCCTTTGCCCTGGGCGGGCGGGCTGGAGCCAACGACCGGATTCGCGCCGCAGTTATCGGCATGGGCGATCGGGGCCGTGACCACGTGGAATTTCTTTCGCGCACGGAGGGCGTCGAGATCGCAACGCTCTGCGATCCGGACGAACACCGCATGCAGGAGAAGGCGTCTGAATTCGAGTCGCATGGCGGCAGGAAACCCAAACTCGAGCCCGACCTTCGCCGCGTCCTCGACGATCGAGAAATCGATGTGATCACCATCGCCGCTCCCAATCACTGGCATGCTTTGGCGACGATTTGGGCCTGCCAGGCGGGAAAGCACGTTTACGTCGAAAAGCCCATTGCGCACGATATGGTCGAAGGGCGAATGATAGTCGAAGGTCTTCCTGAACGGCAGCAAACAGCCGGAGCCGGACCTGGGTAGTGATGGAGAGGGCCGTGACATGCAGTCAGCCCATTTTCAGAACTTCTTTGACGCCGTCCGCGCCGGGAAGCCGGAAATCCTGCATGCCGACGTGAATGAGACCTTTCTTTCAACCGGGTTTTGTTTGCTGGGTAACATTTCGTACCGGTTGGGCAGGAAACTAACCTTCAACCCTGAGGCGGTACGGTTCAGCGGAGATTCGGAAGCCGACGGGATGCTGAAATGCGAACACCGCAGTCCGTTTAGCCTGCCCGCGAAGGTGTAGCAAGCCGAGGAATACCCATGAATCGCAGACAATGGATGGTGCTTTCCGGAGCCGCTGCCGTGAGGCCGCAGCGTTTGGCGCGTGCCCAGGAAGCCGGCAATTCCACGAGTGAAGTCCCGACCCCACCGGACAAGATTCTGCTGAAGGACTACCGCCCCCGTTCGATCTATAAGATCCCTAAGACCGAAATTGCAAAGGCCAAGTATCCCGTTGTCGATGCGCATTTTCATGCCGAATGGGTGAAGTCGCCGGAAGACCTGGATGAGATGGTCAAACTGATGGACGAGGCCGGCATCGAGAGGACCGTCACCTTCGTCAGGACTGGCTCCCCCGATAAATTCGCTGAGTTGAGCAAACGGTTCTCGAAGTACCCGGAGCGTTTTCATCTGTGGTGCGGCTTCGACCTTTCGGGCTGCAACGAACCGGGATTTGGACCAAGCGCCGTAAAGGCGCTCGAAGATTGCCATCGCCTGGGCGCCCTGGGCGTGGGTGAAATCGGCGACAAAGGCACCGGCATCTGGGGCGCTCCCAAGGGATCGAACCTGCATCCCGATGATTCGCGTATGGACCCTCTCTACGATCAATGCGCGCATCTCGGGATGCCCATCAACATGCACGTCTCCGACCCAATCTGGGCCTACGAGCCCATGGACAATACCAATGATGGACTCATGAACTGCTACAGGTGGCGGATCACCTTGGGTCCGGGCGTCCTCGGGCACAACGAGTTAATCGAGAGCCTGGAGCACGCCGTCTCGAAGCATCCCAAGACCACATTCATTGCCTGCCACATCGCCAATCTCGAATATGATCTGACGCGCCTGGGACAAATGCTCGATCGCAACCCGAACCTTAATGTGGACGTGGCCGCGCGGTTCGGAGAGATCGCTCCAATTGCCCGGGCTGCGGGCCGCTTCATCGAACGCTATCCCGACCGCGTGCTCTACGGGACCGACATGGCTTACACCCGCGAAATGTTCCGCATCACCTTCCGCATACTCGAAAGCCAGGACGAGCACTTCTACGGGTGGGAGATGGGACTCGACGGATCGAGCGGCGGCTTCTCTTACCATTGGCCCCTCTATGGATTGGGCCTGCCGGACGACGTCCTGAAGAAAGTGTACGGAGATAACGCCAGGAGAATTTTCAGGATGGCACGAGAGAACGCCGCCTAAGATACCTGCTGGAGCCCGGGGCGGCGCATAAACTACCTGATATGTGTGCGTCAAGCGCGTAAGAAGTTGTGAAACAGTCACCCGCCTGTCATCCTGAGCGAAGCGAAGGATCTCAGCAGTTGTCCGCCAGTCGCTGGGGCCAAAAAGCAACTGCGGAGATTCTTCGCTTCGCTCAGAATGACAGGCGAGAAGATCAAGGAAAGTACTGGTATGCGAACAATCCGCAATCTTATGCTGGTCGCTGTTTTCGTCGCCGTGCAAGCCACTCCTTGCCTTGCATCGCCTGAGGGCGTCGCCTCGTTGATCTTTCCAACGCCGCGAGAGATCACTGATTCAGGAGGAGCGTTCACTCTGAACAATCAGGTCGCGATTGCCGTTCCCTCCAGCCCTTCACCGGAGGACTTGCATCTGGCGCGCTTCCTCGCGGATGAACTCGGCGATCACTTTGCCCTGCATCTCAGAACCGCGCGGATAGAACGACTCGACGCGAAGCAGCGGGTGATCCTGATGGGATCAATCGCCAATCCACTGGTAAAGGCCTACTGCACGCAGAACCACATCGACTTGAGCGCGCAGAACCCCGGCGCCGAAGGATATGTCCTTCAGGTGACCGACAGCGCCGTTTTCATCGGCGGCAGCGACGATCGTGGAGCGTTTTACGGCTTGCAGTCCTTGCGGCAATTGATCGGCAGCGAACACGGGCAACTGCGCGTCTCCGGCGTGCGCATTCGCGATTGGCCCGACAAGCCGTTTCGCGGCATCAAGCTCTATCTTCCCGGACGCGACCACATTCCTTTCTTCAAACGGTTCATCCGCGATTTCATGGCTCTCTACAAATACAACACGCTGATCATGGAGATGAACGCCGGCATGCGGCTCGAAAGTCATCCCGAGTTGAACTCCGGCTGGGAGGAATTCGTTCGCGACGCGAATTACGGCCGAAGGAACTACCCCGCCGGCACGCTCCATGGACGGACACCCAATTCGTCCCATCAAGACACGGCGGACGGCGGGTTTCTCGAAAAAGACGAAGTGGCCGACCTCGCGCGCTGGGTGAGGGAGAATCATATCGAGTTGGTTCCTGAGCTTCCTTCCTTTACTCATAGTTACTATCTTCTGACCATGCACAAAGACCTTGCGGAGGTGCCGGGCGAGAAGTGGCCGGATACTTACTGTCCCTCCAATCCCAAGAGCTACGAACTGCTGTTCGAGGTCTACGATGAATACATCGATCTCTTGAAGCCCAAGATGATTCACGCCGGGCACGACGAGTTGTTCTGCCCCATTGGTCTCTGTCCACGATGCGGAAACAAGGATATCGGCGAGCGCTATGGCGAAGACGTCAAGAAGATTCACGATCACCTGGCGGCCAAGGGCATTCAACTTGCCATCTGGGGAGACATGCTGCTCGAAAGCGTTCGCGGCGTGGGCTTGCAGCCGGACCACACCCCCGACGGCTGGAAGTTTAACACTCCCGGCGGCATGACGCGCGAGCAGGTGGAGCGCCTCGTGCCGAAAGATATCCTGATCTTCAACTGGTTCTGGGACGAACGGAAGGCGCTCGAGAGCGAAGCGCAACTCGACCAGATGGGATTCAAGCAGATCTATGGGAACTTCACGCCAAGCATCCGCGATTACGAGAAACGAAGCAAGCGCGCCACGATTATTGGCGGGGCGCCGTCCGCCTGGTTTGCCACCAACGAAACCGGCTTCGGCAAGGAACTCATGGCCGACTTTCTGGGTTGCAGCAACATCCTTTGGGCGGGCAAGATCATCGACGGCAAAGAACTTTCGGGCCTGATCCAGTCGATGCTCCCGGAAATTCGCACGAGGCTCGAGGGAGAGCTGCCGCCCAGCCGCACCGAAACGTCCCTCGAGCCGGTCGACATCCAAGCGAGCTTCAACATGGCAGCGACGGAGCCGAAGCTGGGTGTTGATCTGAGTGGCATGAAGACTGGCCAGGTTGAGCTGCGAAACGTTCCGTTCGACCTCGGCGAGTCGGAAGGGAAGAAGGCGATTCTGGTGGCTGCCGAAAGCAAGGAAGGAAGCAGCGGCCTCGCGAAGGAGGCGGACATCAAGATTGGTGAAGATGCGACCAGCCTGATCTTTCTGCACGCCGCCGCCAAGCCTGCGACCAATAAGGAGACGTTCCGGTTGATCTACGACCCGGAGGACACGGCCGACATGCTCGGCTGGTACGAAATCGTCTACGAAGACGGCTTCGTCACCACCGTACCCATCCGGTACGGCGTGAATATCTCCGAATGGAACTGGGAGAGGCGCGATTCTTCGCATGACTATGCCTACCAGGCCGATGCCGTGTCCGTCGGCGGATCGGAGAGCAATCCCATTACGTTCTTTGCCTTCGAGTGGGCGAATCCCAGGCTGGGCAAGGTGATCAAGGAGGTCCGCTTGAAAGGGACGACGGGTTTCCGCGGCGGCGATCCCGGCTGGGTTAATGATTTCGGTCCTGCTATTCCGGATAATGGCGTTATTCTAAAGGCCATCAGCTTCGTAAGAAAACGCCAGTAATTGGATAAACCAAACATGCGTTCCTGGCTGCTGCTCTTCGGTTGCAATTTGATGTGGGCGCTGCAATTTACCTGCGTCAAGCTGGTGCAGGATCAGGTGGGCCCCTGGGTGACGGTGTGGGGCCCGATGACCCTGGCCACGGTCATGCTCTTTCCGCTGATTCGCGCCGAGAATCGCGATTCTTACAAGGGGAAAGAACGATCGCCAAAAGACATCCTGCTGTTTTTCATGCTGGCGCTGGTGGGAGTCCTTCCGGGCCAGGTGCTCATAACTTGGGGCACACGGATGTCGCTCGCGAGCAACGCGGCGCTGTTGATGTTGACGCTGCCCGTCTCGACCGCGATCCTCGCCATCATTTTCCTCCACGAACACATGAACTGGGTCCGATGGGTGAGCTTCTCGCTGGCCATCGTGGGCGTACTGATGTGCTCGGGCCTCGACCTGCGCACTCTCCATTTCGGGACGAGTTACTTTTTCGGAAACCTCCTGGTTCTCCTGGGCACGCTGGGAAGCGCCTTTTACAATTCCTATGGCAAGAAAGTGCTGGAACGCTACTCGCCCATGGAGATGCTTTTCTATACTTACGCCGCCATGTTCGTGCTGATGACTCCCCTCGTCCTGGCGCAGGAACGCAGCGTGTTCAGCCACATCCCGCAATTCACCTTGCGCACCTGGATTGGACTCGCCCTGCTGACCTTCTTCCACAATTACCTTTCCATGGTTCTTTTCCTGAAGGCGCTGAAGGTTCTTGACGCCATTCAGGCCGCGCTGTCGAACTACCTCATCACCTTTTTCGGAGTTCCCATTGCCGCGATCTGGCTGGGAGAGAGACTGACGCTTATGGCCATCGCGGGCGGCTTGCTCGTGCTGGGAAGTACGCTGCTCATCACGCTGTGGGACGGGACCAAGCCGGAAAACGCCCCGGCGCCGGGGTGACGGAGTTCGGTTCCTATTCATGCCGTTTCATTTCCTCCAAGGCCTGTTGCGCCGGGAGGAATTTGGGATCGACTTCCAGCGCTTTCTTGAACTCCTGAACGGCTTCAGCCCGCTGATTCGTTTTGCGCAGCGCCATACCGAGATCGTAGTACGCCTGCGCATACTTGGGATCCAGCTTGATCGCCGCGCTGAACTGAACCTTCGCCGCAACGTAATCACCCTGTTGCAGCTTGACTGTGCCCAGCGCATTATGGGCTCGCGAATTATCCGGCTCAATTTCCAGCGCGGCCTGAAGATGTCGCGTCGCTTCTTCCCAATTCTTCTCTTCAGAGGCAATCCATCCCAGATTGTAATGAGCTGCAAAATCGCGCGGGAAGACTGTCAGCAGGTGGCTGAATTCGTCGCGAGCCCGTCGAAGGTCCCCTTTCTCGAGCCAGATCTTTCCTAACATCTCTTCAGAGGGTTGGATCAGTTGCGCCACGGCGGCGCCGCGCCCGGAGCCAATCGCGAGCGTGGCCTGAAGCTCCCGGGCAGCGTCGTCAAGTCGATTGAGCTGGAAATAGAGGGCGCCAAGGTTGTAATGGGCAAGGAGGTTGGTCGGGTCACGCTCCAATACTCGCCGGAAACTCTCGGCCGCTTCTTCACGGCGGCCAAGCCTCTGCTCGAACAATCCCCGGAGATTGCGCGAGTCGATAAGATCGGGGTCCTTGGCTAGGACTTCTCTAAGCAACGCCACGGATTGTGCGAGTTGCCCGGCAAACGACAGCGTCACCGCCTCCTCAGTCTTGAGGTAATCGTCTACCCGCAATTTGGGGTCAGGCCCCGAATCGCCCGCGGCCGCGCGGTGTGCCGTGCCAGCCGTGTAACCGAGCGATCGCAAGGCGCGGGCGACCTCCGGGCTGACGGACTCGGACGGCCCACGAGGAGCGGCGGCAAACCGCCCACGCAGGTGTTCGAGGCGCTCGCGATAGGCAAGAGCCAGGGAATTCGTGCGCCCATACAAATTGCTGCGTTCCGCAGGATCGGCGGCGAGATCGTATAATTCCGGCTCGGGCGCTTCGATGTATTTGAAGTTTCCCAAGCGCACGCTTCGTAACGCCGAGCAGCCATAGTGATCGTGCGCATATAGACTTTCTGCGTAAAGCTCACGAGGCGCAGGCTGCGCCTTCCCTTCCAGCATCTCGAACAAGCTCCGACCCTGGTATTGAGACGGCTCTCGAAGGCCCAGGAACTGCAAGATCGTGGGTGCAACATCAATCAGTCCAACGGGAGCGTCCACGGTTGAAGGGTAATGTGCGGCCGCGCGAGGCCAATGAATGATCAGAGGCACTCGAAGCGTGCTCTCGTAGATGAAGTAGCCGTGCGTCCGCTCGCCGTGCTCGCCCAGGCTCTCGCCATGGTCCGAGAGGAAAACGATCAGGCTCCTATCAACCAGGCCTTTTGCTGTGAGGAAGCTCCACCACTCGCCCAATGCCGCATCCACCTGACCGAGCACGCCATCGTATTCGCGGTTCCGGAATCTGGCCCGCTGATCTGCGGTGAGGGTGTAAGGCTTGTGAAGGTCGTAAAGGTGCAAAAAGAGGAAAAACGGATGGTCTGAATTCGCCTGCAACCAGCGTGTGGCGGCCTGCGTCACTTCACCGGCGGGCCGTTTAACGTCGAGCTGCTCGAGGTCCTGCTGGCGGCTGAGATCGAAAGGACTGTCGTAGACCTCGAAACCCTGGTCCAACCCAAATCTGCGATCCAGGGGGAAACCGCCGATGAAGGCCGCGGTTCGATATCCGCGCGATCCGAGAAGGCTCGCCAGGGTCACTGCCCCCTGCCCCAGGACATCCCCGTTGTCTTCCACGCCATTCGCAAACGGGTAGGTCGAGGTGAGAAGAGAAACGTGCGACGGCAACGTCAGCGGGACCTGCGAGCCGGCATTCATGAACTGAGTTGCCCCGCGCGCGATCGCGTCGATATGCGGGGTGGCCAGCGCTCGATACCCGTAACAACCCAAATGGTCTGCGCGCAGCGTGTCAACTGAAATGAGGATCACCGAGGTGGGTCGCGGCGTTTCGGCAAATATCGGACTGCCGGCAGCCAGCAAGAGAATTACGGCAACCAGGATGCTCGAGACCGGAGGCAGGAATCGCGAGCGCTGTGTTCGCCGCGAGGCGCACCGTGCGTCGCCGAAAAGCACCTCGAACCCATGATGAGGCGATAATTCCATACTGACATTCTCCGTCCCCATCCGCGCCAGAAACGCTGGGGGAAGTTGACCTATATCGTGATTCCTTTCCTTCCCTGGCAGCCGCCCCAGGTCCGCGCTACCCCTCATCCGCGCACCTCCTCTGCCGCCGGTGCTTTGTTTTCTACGACATTCTCGCTTTGTTCCGGCGGTTTTGATGTTCTGGCGGCGGCGTCCGCGGCGAGGTTCGCGGTGCGGGCGTCCCGCCCGCTGTGGTGCGGGCATTCCTTCGCTGCGCTCAGGACAGGCTCTGCCCGCGAGTTCTTGCGGGGGCGGGACGCCCGCGCCACTTTCGCGGGCAGGGTCGAGCCCCACCAGCTTACTCAGTTCCTGCGTCTCCCGGTCGTTCGACTCCTCGCCGGGAAGGATTGTTGACGGTCCCGTAGGGGCGGTTCGCGAACCGCCCCGACACTCGCGGGCATGTTCTTTGCGCATGGTCTGGAGAATTTTCACCTTGCGATCAATCGAGCGGTCGAGCGCCATTTCCTGCCGCGCCAGCATCTCCCAGGTCTCCCCCGCCGGAGCCAGGCAGGCGTCCCGCTCGATCGCGTCCTTCTCCTCCTGCGCCTTCACCTCCTCCTCGAACGCCGCTTCCACCGCCGCCGTCTCCTCTTCCAGCAGGCGCACGACTTCCTGGTGCAGGGCCTCCACACCCGCCGCGCCGCCCATGCATTTGTTCACGTAATCGCGCAACCCTTGCTCGTCGTTCTTCGCTTGGTACTCGGCCCGGTCGATGAACAGCCACAGCAGCCAGCGCAGCCGCGCCGGCCGCCACCCGATCGC
>JBELAJ010000153.1:0-16087 GCA_049508935.1 Terriglobia bacterium
CGCAAAGAACATGCCCGCCAGTGTCGGGACGATTCGCCAACCGCGCAACCGGCGGCCGGACCTCCCGACAATGAGTCGAACGACCGCGAAGCCGAGGAACTGAGTAAGCTCGTGGGGCTCGAAGGTGCCGAAGTAGCGCCGAACTTCAGTTCGGCAGGTGCTGACGTGAAGGTCAGCGCTACGACCGGTGCGACACAAAGTCCGGAAGAGGAAAACGCCGCCGAAACATCAAAATCGCCGGAACAAAGCGAGAATGTTATAGAAAACAAAGGATCGGCGGGCTCGAAGCGTGCGGCCGGATTCGCGCCGCTGGGCCTCAGTCTGGCATCGTGATGCTCACGGTGCGCGATAGCGAGGACGACAAGGTGCTGGCACTCGAGGCGGGAGCCGATGACTACGTTACTAAGCCCTTCCACTTGCGTGAACTGGTCGCCAGGGTACGCTCGGTCCTGCGCAGAACCGGTGGCGAGGGGTCTCCGCCGCCCGTAATCCGCGCGGGCGAATTGGAATTGGATTTGGAACGTCGCAGCCTGCGCAAGGCCGTGAGTGACCCGATTATCCCGGCCGAAAGCCGGCGGAAAGGTTGATAGGCTGGACACAGAGGAATTTGGTTTCCTGGGACTACGGGAAGTGGCCTCGCGCGTTTTGTTCCCAGTTCGCAAGTAATCCCAGCGCCGAAGTCTTTCGTTGAGTCGCGGCACTTTTCAATTCGAGCATAACTTCTTTGTGGTGTTGTGCGCTTAATAAAGTCGAAATCGCCGCGTTAATTTGGACCGCAGATAAGGAGTCATTAAACTGCGACCTCATTTGGCCGACCGAACTCGCAAGTTGGCCAGTCGACGATTGTAGCTCGGATGACATCAACGCCAATGCGTTGGCGAGGGTCGCGAAGCCGGCAACGAGAGTCGGATTGGTCTTCCGCTGCTCATAGATTTCTGCAAATTGGGAGTTGCATTGAGCCTTGTAAACTACGGATCTCAGTCGCTCCGCTGTTCGTGCGCTGACGGCCAGGTTGGACACGCAGTCGCGATCGATGGGAAACGGTGGGGGCTGCCCTTCATATTGTTTGACCAGCGTGTCATAAGTTGTGAAACGGCTGTTGATAGACCGGACTCGCGTATCGAACCACCCCAACTGCTTAACCGCCTGCTCGATTGAATCCCAGAACGGGGCGAAAGCTCCCTCGTGGAATCTGGCCTCGGCCTGATCCAAGGATTCCTCCGCAGCAATAAGATGTTCCGGCAGCAATTCGAAGTCGTCGAGCGATTCTTTGCAGTTGCGTACTAGACTCTCCGCATAATCCCTCTGACGCCCCGCTGCACGCCTTCGTTCCGCCTCTCGCTTTTCAACGGGGGCTCTTTCTGCCGCCCGCTCATGCTCATTGGCAGCAGCCAGTTCTAGCAGAGTTCTTACAATCGCCACAAGAAGTATTATGAGAACCACTGCAAGCAAGACTTCCATGGATTCCTCTTCATAGGCGTAGTAAGCAACCTTAGCCTTCGGACCGGCTGTGGTAATAGCACAGCGCGGTAGAGCCGCAACAACACCGGGCCGCGAAAATTCGGACCAGACGGCAACATGATCGCCTATCGTACTCCACGATGACTCCGGGGCAAAGTGTAAATGGTGAGTTATTCTCCCTGGGCGGAGAAATTGTGGGGACCGGCGTTATATGAGATGATTACCAAGGATGACATCAAACAGCCCGAAGAGCGATTTCGGCGGCGTTACACTCTGGTTCACAGGCTTGCCGTGCTCCGGCAAGACCACGATTTCACAACTCGTGTTCGAGCGGTTGCAGCGCTCCCGGCTTAAGGTCGAATTACTCGATGGCGACGTGGTTCGGCAGAAGTTGACGAAGGGGTTGGGCTTCAGCAAAGAAGATCGGGACGAGAACATCCGCCGCATTGGATATGTATGTCACCTCTTGTCTCGCAACGGTGTGATTGCCATTGGCGCCGCGATTTCGCCATACCGTGCCATTCGCGACGAACTCCGCCGGATGATTCCGTGCTTCGTCGAAATCTATGTGCATTGCCCACTCGAGGTCTGCACGCAGCGGGACGTCAAGGGCATGTACAAACGCGCCTTGGCGGGGGAATTGAAGAACTTTACCGGCGTGTCGGACCCGTACGAGGAACCGCTTCACCCGGAAATTGTGTTGCACACCAACGAGGAGACCCCCGAGCAGAGCGCCGGAAAGGTCCTGGAATACTTACGAGGCCGCGGTTGGGAAGTCACAACTTAGAAACGGGCGACCGTTAGTCAGACAAGCGAGCAGCTTCGTCACCGCCAGCGCGCCGTCGCGCGCAGAGTGGGGGCGCGCAAGCTTGCGAACTCTGTTGCGAAGCCCTGCAAGTTGCGAACGATCCGCCAACAATGAGCTAATGATTGGCGCAAGATCATCCGGTTTCTTAATCCAAATCCCTGCTCCCCATTTTTCAATCCAGCGGCAGGTGCGCTCCTCGTTTCCCGGCAGGGGATTGAACGCCAACATCGGCAGCCCGCAGGCAAAGCCCTCGTTGAGCGTGCCGCCGCCGGGCTTGCTGATCATCAAGTCGGAAGCCACCATCCATTCCTGGACGTTCTCGATCCAACCCAACACGCGGACCTGAGGCCAGCGTTTACAATGTTCGCGCAGGCGTTTCTCAACCCGCCGGGCAGAAGAGCGAAGACTCGGCCCTGGGGGCTCCGTTGGCGACCTCTTGACCGCAAACGCGGCCATCATCAAGCGGACTCGGTTTGGGGTCTATACGTTCTTGCAAGCCTCTGTTGAAACCCGGGGAAGTCGAATCGGGAAAGAAAGTAATCCTGCGGCTTGACAGGCGGATTGTTGCTGGACGGTGCAGCGGTTCCTGCCAGATTCCTACGCCAACCCTGGGAATTCCCTCAGCTTGGGCCGGAGCCCCCCTGGTCCTCCGGCTTCTCACGCAGATGCAAGATGGCCTCCGCGGCGATCCGTGAGGCATCCGGATAAGCATGCCGTAGCGCGTTATTGCGTAATTGCTCACGTTCTTCTGGATGTCGAAGCAGGTGGTCGATCAGAGTTGCGAGCAGACCGGGCCGCTTTGCCCAATAACCTGTATGCCAGCATTCCTCAATCAATTGGCAGAATCGGCGCTCGTTGCCCGGATGAGGATCGAATACCAATAACGGTAATCCGCTGTTAAGAGACTCCGCCACAATCCCGCCCCCAGCACGGCTGACAAGCAAGTCGGCCGCCGCCATCCACTCGTGCATGTTGTCGACCCACCTTAAGACCCGCGCGTGGGCCATCTCGGCGCTAAGTCGCAGAAGTTCTTTGCGAAGGCTTTCATCGCGTCGTGAGATGAAGACTACCTGGAAGGGGTGCTGAACATTCCGGAGCTCGGATACGACTTCCCGCGGTTTGTTTTTCCCCGACCCGCCGAAATTGACCAGGAGCACAGGAAGATCATGCCGAAGGCCGAGGCGCGCGCGCAGAGCTGACCGATTGGGACACAAACTGAACGCCGGGTCCACGGGGACTCCGCATTCCAGGATCCTTTGCGGAGGCACGCCCAAGCTTCGGATCTGGGCTGCAACTTCGCCGGGATGGGATATGAACAGATCAACCTCCGGTTGTGCCCACGCCCGCTCATAGGCGAAGGTTTCTATGCCGACCAAGAAATATTGGGCCCCGAACGCACGCTTGTGGATAACGGCGATCTCCCCGAGACCAACTTCGGTGGCAGCGACCACGTCGGGCGCGAAAGCTTCGATGTATCGAAACAACGGGCGGGCGCCCCACCGGTAAAGCCACCACGGCCCGCTGGTTTCACCCTCATACTCGTGCCTTTCGATGTAATCCCAAAGTCCTGGCCAGTATTTCAGTGGGATCTCGTACGAATTGTAATAGGCCCTGAACCACGGCTCGCAATGCGCCAGCGCATCCACCACTACCACTTTGAGGTTTGGGCGCAAGTGGAGAAGAGCCTTTTCGAGTGCGCGCGAGATCCGCACGTGAGTTGACCCATGGTGCAGGGTGAGAATAAGAACCCGAGGGCGTTGAATGTCGGCAGATTCGAGCATTTGAGCTCTTAAGAAACCCCGGCAACCTGCAGTTTCGTTCACTCAGGCTTTGTCAAACAGAGTCAGATTCGCTCGATTGCATCTTACGTCGGTTGTTTCTCGGCCAAGCTGTCCCCACCCGCTAGGAGAATATTCATTGATCGCGGCTCCTCAATGCAGACGTCTCGCGCGGAAAAATAGTTCGACCCGCCCCAACGCCCCGCGCTTACGAGCCATCACCGAACAAAGAGATCATGCCCGAGCATGAGCGCGAAGGGCATCGTTGTCCCGATACCCTTCCCCAGAGGAGACAAAGGGAAACTCGAAAGTCCTTGCAGGATCAGGTCCGGGCTTCAGACTCTGTTCCGCCGAACTGGCGCTCGCGGCGCTTTACATTCTCGGTCCGACCGCATAACATCGCCAGTCGCTCTTATGGACCTACTTATCCTTGGCGCCGGCATGGGAATCGTGGGAGGGATGTTTCCCAATCCCTTGCACATGATCGCGCTGACCCAGGTGGCATTAGGCCGTTGGGGGCGCGCGCTCTTTGTGCTGTTGGGGCCGCCGCTGGTGGTTGATGGAGCCTTTCTTATCCTCACTTTGTTCTTTTACCGTTGGATCCCCTTTGGCATTGTCCACTACATTGCCTACGTTGGGGGAACAATCGTAATAGGGTTTGCCGGCTACGCCCTCTGGGGAATGCGCCGCACAACAGAGGAAGCGATGGCGAATTCCGCAGTATACACCTTCACGGGCGTCACCGTGGCCACGCTGGCGGAGGTGGCTGCTCCAGGAACCTGGGTTTATTGGATCACCATTGCCGGACCGATTCTCGCCGAAGGCCGAGTGCACGGTTACGGGCACGTGGTGCCTTTCTTCGCCGGCAGTGTGGTTGGATACTATGGGGCTGCCATATTCTCCTTGGCGATAATGGCGTGGGGCGCGGGCCTGCACAAACGATTTAAACAGCATCTAATTCTGGCAGCAAACATCCTGCTCTTGTTCATGGGCTTCTCCTACCTTTTGCGTGCATATTTGAAGTAGTGCGCGCCCATCCCTTGTCATCCTGAGCGGACGTGGGCTTCACAGGCTGCGGAAAAACCATGGAACGCGGTCATTCTGAGCGAAGCGAAGAATCCCCGCAGTTGTTGTATCAAGGAACTGCGGAGATCCTTCCTTCGTTGCACTCAGGACCGCCTGCGGCTCCTCTGGATGACAGCAGTTTATGCACCGGCCCCGCAACACTTCTTGTATTTCTTTCCACTGCCGCAGGGACAGGAATCATTTCGCCCCGGGCGCGAGTGCGGTTCCGCTCCCTGTCCACGCTGCCGAATCATCTGCATTACGTTAGCCGGCGCGCGGCCTTGCCTGAGTTCGGAAGCCATGAACTGCATGTAAGAATCGATGTGCTTAAAGAACAGCTTATATCCGGCACACAAATAGTTTAGGCCCGACTCGCCGTCAGGCGTTCTCGAGAATCGGTGCTTGGGGCATTCCCCGTTGCAGGCAAAGCGGACTTCGCACTCGCGGCAATAGCGCGGCAAGCTGTCGCGCTTATCCAAGCCGAAGCGGCGTTGTTGCTCGGAGCTGACGAGGGCGGCAACTGGATGCTCCGTGATATTCCCCAACCGGGTCTCCGGATATACGTAATGATCGCAGGAGTACAAGTCGCCGTTATGCTCAATGGCCATACTCTCGCCGCAGGTTTCGCGAAATACGCACAGGCTTTGCGGCATCCCGAGCCAGCTCTCGAGCGCGACATCGAAGATCTGGACGAAAAACCGCGCCACGTCGCGACGCACCCATTCGTCGAAAATCTCGCACAGGAATTTGCCGAACTGCAACGGTTCCACGGAAAATTCGGAGACTTCGGCCTCCGCTTCGTAGCGCGGGCCGATCAAAACCAAGCCGTGAGGGTCGGGAGCTTTGGCCATCCTTTCCACGATGGGTATGAACTGCATGTACGTGCTTCCCACGTCCTTTAGAAAGCGATAAACCTCGAGCGGATGGCGGGAGTTCCGGCGGTGGACCACGGTGAGCGTGTTGAACTCGACTCCATGCTTCTTCAGATAATCGAGGCCACGCAGGACCGCCCCAAAAGTGGGCTGTTCGCCCTTGTTGACGCGATAACAATCGTGAAGTTCAGCCGGGCCGTCAATCGATAGCCCCACCAGGAAGCGGTTGGTCGCCAGAAAATCGGCCCACGCGTCGTCCAGCAGGATGCCGTTTGTCTGGAAGGCGTTTTCAATTTGCTTACCGTTCGCATACCGCTTCTCCAGTTCAACGATCCGGCGGAAGTAATCGACACCCAGCAGTGTGGGTTCCCCGCCTTGCCAGGCGAAGTTGATCGTGGGCGCTTCCTGCGCCTCAATGTACTGGCGGATGTAGCTCTCCAGGACGTCACCGGGCATGGACCACGACGCAGTCGCAGGGTAGAGATTCTCCTTTTCAAGGTAGAAGCAATATCTGCAATTCAAATTGCAGATTGGCCCCACCGGTTTCGCCATGATGTGAAAGCCCGGCAGGCGGTGAGGTTCTTCTGACTCCGCGCGGGCGGGACGGTCTGTTTGGGTCGCCATGTTTTCCAAATCAGTCGACATGTGTCGGCCGTGGCGCGGGCGTCTCGCCCGCTGTGGCACGGGCATTCCTTCGCTCCGCTCAGGACAGGCTCTGCCCGTGCGCGGGCGAGACGCCCGCGCCACGATTTACAGGGCAGAGAATCGTCCCTTCGTTCTTAGCCCTCCGTGCCGCTGTGCCTCAGTGGTGCGAAAACTCTTCACAACCTGGCGTCGGCGTCGTGATCGCCGGTCTCTTTGCGAAGCTCACGGATGCGTTGGCGAAGGTCCCGAGCGAGAGTGGAGTACTTGGAATCGCCATAGAGGTTGTGCAGTTCGCCCGGATCTTCGTCAAGGTCGTAAAGCTCGAATTCCTCCGGCGCCTCATAATAGTGGATCAGCTTGTACCGCTCGGTCCGGACGCCGCGATTCTTGCGAACGTTGTGCGGTCCCGGGTACTCGTAATACTCGTAGAGCCAGTCTTTGCGCCAGGATGGTGGTTCCTCGCCCTTGAGCAGCGGCGCCAGGCTTCGGCCCTGAACTCCTCCCGGAATTCTCACCCCGGCCAGTTCAAGGAAAGTGGGCGCGATATCCGTATTCAGCACCATGTGCCGCGCACTCGATCCCGCCCGGATCAAGCGGGGGTAACGGATGAGCATGGGCGTGCGAATCGACGGTTCGTGCATGAACCGCTTGTCGTACATTCGCCACTCGCCCAGAAAGAAGCCGTGATCCGAACTAAACATCATCACCGTGTCATCGAGTTGGCCAAGATCACTTAAAGCCCGGAAGAGCTTGCCAAGGTTGTCATCGACATCTACGATGCCGGCGTAATAATCCTTCACAACCTCTTCGAGCGACCTCGCGCAGTTATCCCCCGTCTCACTGTGCTTGGCGTACGGCCCTCCAATTTTATTATCCGCTTCCGCAAAGGCTCGGGGCTTTCCGGGGTAACCTTTCAAATCGTCATCGAACGTGGCGGGCCTGGGAATGGTGACGCCGCTGTACAGGTCCAGATATCGCCGCGCCCGGAAAAAGGGAGCGTGCGGCGACTGAAACCACAGGATCATGCAGAAGGGCTTTTCACGCTTCCACTTGAGCCATCGTATGGCCCTGTCCGCCACCACGTCGTCAACATATCCTTCGCAAATCTCATTTGACTCGATCTTGCCGCGCGAACCCGCTTGAATCCGCGGCCAGAAGTAGTCCGCCGCTGCGCCGGGAAAGCCGAAGTACTCGTCCCACTGCCGCTCTCCGAGGCGCCCAACGTGCGCTTTCCCGAACAGCGCCACCTCGTAGCCCGCCTCCCGCAGCAAATCCGTGAACATCGGAATATCGGCGGGAATTGCGCGGCTATCGTGGTTGTCAATGCACCCGGTCGTGTGGGAGTAAAGTCCCGTGAGCGCGGAGGCCCGGGACGGCAAGCAGAGGGCGTTCACCACGAACGAATTCTGAAACTGGATTCCCTCGCGCCCGATGCGGTCAATGTTGGGGGTCTGGAGAATACTATTGCCGTTCAGGCTGAGGGCGTCAGGCCGGTGCCCGTCAGTAGTGATGAAGATAAAATTGGGTCGGGGCGCTTGTGCAGCGGCGCCCGCAACGTTCTGCGTTGAAGCCGCTCCCATGGCGAGCGCGCCCACGGCCCCGGCCCCAGCCTTCAAAAATGCCCGCCGCGATGATTTGCCTCCGTTCTCGTCCATGTTTCCTCCAGTCATCCCGGCCAGCGCCGGGCCCCAGACGGAGCAACCCCCGCCTTCAGCTTACAACACCAAGGCAAGTTCAGGAACTTGATTATCGGTAGGGTCACGGCGCTACTTCTCCTGTACGCCCGTTTGCCGTCAGCCTGGCCGCCGTTGTCCAACTGCCGAGTGGCTCGCGATCCACGCTTGAATGTAAGGGACGACGTACAAATCGCATGTATGGTATTCCGACTACTCGTTACTAATTCCGGGCGGGTAGAAGTCTCGTCCGCAGTCAAAGCGCATCGCGGTCAGCGCCCGCGATCACCAGTCCGCTCATTCAGGTGGCCCAAGCTTGAAGCTGACATCGCCAACAACCGGTCCCAAGAAAAAACTAGTGGGAGTGAAGGATTATAAGCTGTTAAAATGTGAGTTTGGCCTCACGTTCTTCCATAACGCCGCGTCGTGTACCGCAACAGGAGCGGGGACAGCGCCGGGTGGCGGGATTATTACGGGCAGCAGCTTGCGTAATTTGCGAAAAGGGATACGAGGCGGCGACCATGTGCGCCATCGCCAAACGCGCGGACTCTTCGATTGGCTCGCTCTACCAATTCTTTCCCAACAAGGAAGCCGTAGTTGACGCATTGCGCACCCAATACACTAAAGAGATTGGGAAGCTGTGGACAGCGCTCGCCGCTCAGGCGGCCAGTCTGACGGTTGCGGGGCTCGTTTCTTGCCTGATCAAGTCGCTGATCGAATTTGCCGAAAGCCATCCTGCCTTTTCTGCTCTTTTTTAAGCGCCACCCACAGCCAATTCGTCGCGCAGGCGGGAACTTATGCGTGAGCGGATCGCCCAAGTCTTTCTTGCTTGCAATCCGCGAATACCAAACGCGGCGGCTTTACGGCTCGCGGCCGTCGTAAACGAGATCGTCAAGGGGTTGTTGAGACTTTACGCCCGAACCGGTTCTGACGAACGGCCGCTGATTGTGAAAGAGTTCAAAGGGGTTCTGATCGGGTATTTGGGGCGCCAGCTAAATCGTTGACAGCAATGGGCTGCCATGCAAGTAAGGGGGCGTTTGCGCTCCCCTCGGGCGCAGCCAGTAGTCTACCTGACTCCCGGATCGACAAAAAAGGAGAGCGTGATTGCATAGACGAATCCTTCGATTTATCGCGTCCGGCGTCTTCCTTTTCGCCTTGGCGGGCGAGGCTGGGTGTGGGCGTCCCCAGGCCGCGCCGGCTCCCCGGCCGCCGGTGGTTGAGGTGGTGAGCGTTGTGCAGAAGGATGTCCCCATCTACAGCGAGTGGATCGCGACGTTGAACGGCTACGTCAACGCCCAAATCCAGCCTCAAGTGACGGGGTACCTCATTAAGCAGGACTATCGCGAAGGTTCCCTGGTTCACCAGGGCGATGTGCTGTTTGAGATTGACCCCCGGCCGTTTCAAGCCGTGCTTGACCAAGCCAAGGCCCAACTGGCGCAGGCCAAGGCGCAGCTCGGCACCGCTGAGCTGAACGTGAAGCGGGATATTCCCGAGGCGGAAGCGCGCGCCATTCCGCAAAGCCAGTTGGACAATGACACCAACGCCGAGCTCGCGGGAAAGGCTACTGTTCAGGCGGACCAGGCTTCCATAGAACAGGCCGAATTGAACTTGGGATTCACCAAAGTCCGCTCCCTGATTGACGGGATTGCCGGCATCGACCAGGTTCAGGTGGGCAACCTCGTCGGCCCGGCGACCGTGCTCACGGGTGTTTCGCAAGTGGACCCGATCAAGGTTTATTTTCCGATTAGCGGGGCAGAGTATCTACAGATAGCGAAGCGGCTTAGCCCGGGAACCGTGAATCTGCTATCGCGCGCATCCCCCATTCCGCTGGAGTTAATCCTCTCGAATGGCAGCGTGTATGGCTACAAAGGGAGGGTTCTCTTCGCCGACCGGCAGGTGGACCCCCAAACCGGGACCATCCAGATCGTGGGTGCGTTTCCCAACCCCGGCAATATTCTCCGGCCCGGACAGACCGGCCGCGTCCGCGCCGTCGCCGCTTTGCGAAGGGGTGCGGCGCTCGTTCCGCAACGCGCCGTAACGGAGTTGCAAGGGAGCTATCAGGTGGCGGTGGTCGGAGCCGACAACAAGATTAGCATTCGCACGGTGGAAGTTGGCGAGCGCAGCGGAACAATGTGGATCATCAATCAGGGGTTGAAACCGGGCGAGCGCATCGTCGCCGAGGGAACCGGAAGGGTGCGCGACGGAATGGTGGTGACTCCGAAACCCTACACTCCATCAGCGGAGAGGAACTAAGCGATGTCGAAGTTCTTCATTAACCGGCCGATTGTGGCCATGGTGATTGCGATCCTCACCGTCATCGTGGGCGCCATCATCATCGTCACCCTGCCCGTCTCGCAGTTTCCCAGCATCGTTCCGCCTGAAACCAGAATTCAGGCGACCTTTGTGGGGGCCGATGGGGACACCCTAGCCCAATCGGTCGCCACGCCCATCGAAGAGCAGATGAGCGGCGTGGACAACATGAATTACATGTGGTCGGTGAACGCCACGGGCAATGGCCAGATGAGGATGATCGTGGATTTCGCCGTGGGCACAGACCCGAACACAGACCTCATTCTCACGCAAATGCGCGAGACCCAAGCTGCGGCTCAGTTGCCGTCGCAGGTTGCGCAATACGGCGTTACGGTACAGAAATCGACTTCGGCGCCGTTGCTGCTGGTGGCCGTGTATTCCCCTCACGGGACTTACGACGCCCAGTTCCTCGCCAACTATGCCTATATCAACCTTAACGACCCCATCACGCGCGTACCGGGCGTTGCGAATGTACAGGTCTTTGGCGCGGGCCAATACGCGATGAGGGTCTGGCTGAATCCGGACGCGCTGGCCCGGCTGGGGGTCACCGTTTCCGACGTGATCAACGCGGTCGAGGCGCAGAACACGGTCAACCCAGCCGGGCAGCTCGGGGCCGAGCCGGCGCCGCCGGGCCAGGAATTCACTTACTCCGTGCTGGCGCAGGGACGCTTGGTGACCGCTGAACAGTTCGGGAACATGGTGCTCCGGGAAAATCCCAACGGCGGCGTGGTACGAGTCAAAGACGTCGGGCGGGTCGAACTGGGGGTGCAGTATTACTCCTTGATGGGCCGTCTGAACGGCAAGCCAAGCGCTGTAGTTGCCATTTTCCAGTTGCCAGGCTCGAACGCCGTCGATACCGCGAGAGGGGTAAAGGACCTGATGACCCGGCTCGAGAGCCGCTTTCCCAATGACATGACCTATGCCGTCTCTCTCGACCAAACGCTCGCGGTGACCGAAGGGATGAAAGAAATCCTAATCACTCTCCTGATCGCCCTGGGCCTGGTCATCCTGGTGGTCTATCTTTTCCTGCAAGACTGGCGTGCTACCCTCATCCCTATGCTGGCGGTTCCAGTTTCGCTGGTCGGAACTTTTGTGATCTTTCCTCTGTTTGGGTTCTCCATCAACACGCTTTCGATGTTCGGCCTGGTCCTCGCCATTGGTTTGGTGGTGGACGATGCCATTGTGGTGGTCGAGGGCGTGCAACGCCACATTGAGGAAGGCTTGGCTCCCAAGGATGCGGCTCGAAAAGCCATGGAAGAACTCTCCGGACCGGTGATCGGTATTGCCTTGGTCCTGTCGTCGGTGTTCGTGCCCACCATCTTTGTCCCCGGCATCACCGGAAGGCTCTACCAGCAATTCGCCATCACCATCGCCATCTCCGTCATCATTTCTGCTTTCAATGCCCTCAGTCTCAGTCCTGCCCTGGCAGGATTATTGCTACGGCCAAAGCGCGCGCCAGGCACGGGATCGCGCCGCGGGGTGCTCCGGAGTTTTTTCAACGGATTTAATCGCTATTTTGAGCGCTCGACGAACAGCTTCGTCCGCTGGTCCGGCGATATTATTCGGAAGGGCGCCCTGGTGCTGGTGCTACTTGCGGTCTGCGGCCTTGCCGCGGCCTTCTTTTATGGCCGGCTTCCCTCGAGCTTCCTTCCCGACGAAGACCAGGGGTACCTTTATGTCAATATGCAGCTCCCCGATGCGGCCTCGTTGCAACGCACAGACGCGGCGGCCAGAAATGTTGAGAAAATCCTCGCCGCTACACCGGGTGTTAAGTACGCCACCAGCGTCATCGGCTTCAGTTTGTTGAGCTACGTCCAAACCACTTACGACGCCTTCTTCTTTGTGGTTTTGAAACCCTGGAGCACTCGGCAGCAGAGGGACGAGCAGTTCCAGGCCATCAAGTATCGCCTCAATCAAGAGCTTAGCAGCCTTCCGCAGGGAACTGTCTTCAGCTTCTCTCCGCCTGCTATTCCCGGCGTGGGAACGTCCGGCGGCTTCACGCTGGCCCTGGAGGACCGGGGCGGGCATGACGTTCCGTATCTTGCCGCCAACATCAATCGATTCGTCGCCGCCGCCCGCAAACGCCCGGAGATAGGAAGCATCAGCTCATCGTTCCTGCCCAGCGTGCCGCAGAAGTTCATTGACGTGGACCGCGATAAGGCGCTGAAGCTGGGAGTGCCGATCGCGGACATCTATCAGACCATCCAGACTTTCATGGGCGGATATTTTGTTAACTATTTTAACCGGTTCGGGAGAGAGTGGCAGGTGTACGTCGAGGGAGCCGGCCCTTACCGAACTACCACTCGGGACCTCAGCCAATATTACGTTCGAAATGGCCAAGGACAAATGGTTCCCCTCTCGGCCTTGGCCAGGTTCGAGCCGCATTTGGGCCCGGAATTCATCATGCACTACAACGAATACCCGGCGGCCCAGATTAACGGCAGCGCCGCTCCCGGCTACAGCTCGGACCAGGCGACCACGGCCCTGGAAGAAGTCTTCCGGCAGACCATGCCCGGCGAAATGGGTCTCGACTACATGGGTATGTCGTTTCAAGAGCAGAAGGCGCGGCAGGGAATCCCACCCTCGGCCATTTTCGGCTTCTCGCTGTTATTCGTCTTCCTGATCCTCGCGGCGCTCTACGAGAGCTGGTCGCTGCCCTTCAGCGTACTCCTGAGCACGCCGGTAGCGGTTTTCGGCGCCTTGGCGGCGCTCTGGCTGCGCCGCGTTGTGCTCGGCATGTTCCTGCCTACTTACATGGTCCAGATCGAGAACGACGTCTACGCGCAAATTGGCCTGGTGATGCTGATCGGCCTGGCGGCCAAGAATTCGATTTTGATCGTGGCGTTTGCCAAAGACGACTACCAGCGAGGGATGTCCTTAGTTGATGCCGCACTCACGGCGGCCAGAGTTCGGTTACGGCCACTTCTGATGACCTCGTTTGCTTTCATCCTCGGGTGCGTGCCGCTCTGGACAGCCTCGGGAGCAGGTGCAGTGGCACGCCAGGTGATGGGGACGACGGTGATCGGAGGCATGGCGGCGGAGACCTTCATCGGAAGATTCTTTGTTCCGGCGATCTTCTGCGTCGTGGAGAAGCTATCGGGCGCGAAAAGAGTACGTGCGCTCGCAGCATCTCCTCCCGGCGAGGCGCCGGCAGGGAGTGAAGGATGAGGAGACTACGGATCGCCCTAGCGTGCGTCTGCCTTTCAGTCGCCGGGTGCACGCTCGGCCCCAACTATCAGCGGCCCAAGGTGAATGTACCGTCAGTCTATGGTGGGCAGGTGGCGAGCCCTGCCGGGGCGGCCTCTGTTGCATCCTTGGGCAACGAAAAATGGTGGATGGTTTTTAACGACCCCGTATTGCAGCAACTGATCCGCACTGCTTTGCAGCAGAATTACGACGTCCGGATCGCCGCCACGCGCGTTCTCCAGGCGCAGGCTCAGCTCGGGATTACCCGCTCCAATCAATTTCCTACCCTGAACGCTGGGGCCAGCATCTTCAACACCTATACCCCAAAAATCTCCTCGGTATTCCCAGCCTACAAGGAAGACTACGGCCAGTTGGACCTGTCGCTCATCTGGAACCTTGATTTCTGGGGGAAATACCGCCGGGAAACCGAAGCCGCCCGCGCCAACTTGCTGGGCAGCGAGTGGGGGCGGCGGGCTGTGATGACTTCGGTGGTATCGAGCGTGGCCACCGCTTATTTTCAGCTTCGCGAGCTCGACCTGGCCTTGGAGATCTCCCGGCGCACTCTCGCTTCGCGGCAGCATTCACTGCGCCTCACTCAAGTTCTCGCCGATAACGGCTCCGCCTCCCTGCTCGATTTGCGCGAGGCGCAAGAACTGGTTGACACCGCGGCGGAAACCATTCCGGATTTGGAGCGGCAGATTAAGGTGCAGGAGGACCTGATTAGCGATCTACTTGGTGAGAATCCCGCGCCGGTCGCTCGCGGCCTGACGCTCACCGAGGAACCGGCCCCACTGGCTGTCCCTGCCGGGCTTCCTTCCGAGCTGCTGGAGCGCCGGCCGGATATTCGGGAGGCCGAGGCGAACTTGATCGCCGCTAACGCGGACATTGGCGTCGCCAAAGCGGCCTTTTTCCCGAACATTTCCCTCACCGCCACAGGAGGCTTTGAGAGCTATGCGCTCAACAAATTCTTCACCGGGCCCGCCGCCCTATGGAATACCGCCGCATCGGCGTCGCAGACGATTTTCCAAGCCGGAGCGCTTCGCGCCGGCTTGACGCTGGCCACGGCGCAGCAGCAGCAAATGTTGCTGACTTACCAACAAACCATCAAAGAGGCTCTCCGTGAAGTCTCCGACTCGCTGATCGCCTATGAAAAATATCGCGAGTATCTTGAGCAGCAGGAGGCGCTGACAACCGCGGCTCAAGATGCGGTTCGCCTTTCCAATGTCCTCTACCAGCATGGGGGCGCCAGCTACTTGCAGGTATTAACCAGCGAAACCAATTCTTTTGCCGCGCAACTGAACCTGGCGCAGGCGCAGCTTAACCAGCGGCTGGCATTGGTCCAGCTTTATAATTCTCTGGGGGGAGGCTGGGAACAGTAGCGCCTTCCGACCCGCCTCATCACAACTCGCAGAGCATGTTACCCATCGAAAGCCCTTTCGCCGACCCACGTTCATCTTCGGCGCGGCGGGTGACGCCCCTGGACTGCCCGCCTTTCGAGCCAAACTCTCCATAATCAAATGGTACGGACCCGGCAAGGCCGGCGAGCGCACCGAGATTATGACTGCCAGCCGACATCGACCCTGTGTAACGCGTAGGATTTACGTATCCCACTTCACTCTGACGGTCGCCCTATAGGAAATTGAGCCTCACCCCGACAAACTAGCTAAGGAGAAACAGGTCCTGCCTAGCGTTTACTGACGAGTCTGCTGACAATTGATCATTCCGAGTGGATAAGGGGGCATCCGGAAGTTGATCGGATTTCGGATAGATCCTCCCTAACGGCGTAGTGGCGATCGATCCTCGCCGCTTCGTCCGGAGGCCGTCCCAGTCCGCGATCACACGCCATATAGTGAGTACTCATTAGTGATTCGATCCGCGCGCAATTTAGTATGCCCCCAGAGGGAAGCGATATAATTCCCTGTGAATCTCTTTCGGCTCGCGAAGTCAGCCCGACCTCCGGAAGCGACCCAGGTAACAGGTAGCTGGCGAGTTCGGACGCCAAGCTCGCGGAAGGCCCGCTAGTGTCAGCTCCGTCCATTGGACCGCCAATTCGTGGTAATTTGTACAAGGTTAACCCTGCTCCGCAGGCAATGATCCGGCTTGAATCTGCGGAATACCGGCGAGATTCTTCCGATGGGGATGACAGCTATGAGCAAAGGACAGAAAGTAGCGATCTTTGACACGACGCTGAGGGATGGCGAACAAGCCGCTGGTTCGAGGCTCAGTAGCCCGGATAAGCTCACGCTCGCGCGGCAGTTAGCCCGGCTGAAAGTCGACGTCATCGAGGCA
>JBELAJ010000154.1:0-16037 GCA_049508935.1 Terriglobia bacterium
CGGTGCGAGCGATGTGGGAATCCGTGGAGTTGGTAATCAACAAAGTGGGCAAGGACACTGTGGGAGGCTACCTTACGGCACGCAAGGGTGTGCTGGCGGCGAGGTGAAGTTCGGGCCTCGGAATCTCTCGCAGCCCGGCTCCGATCCCTACTGGGGAAAGATTGGTGAAGAATGAAGAGCTCTGGAAACCGGCTACTCTTGTTCCCACTCGCCTTTCTGATTATTGGGTTGATTGTTATTTACCCTGCTCTGCATCTGCCGTCTCTCGGCCAGCTGTTCCAACCAACCCCTACGGCCGGCAGACCGAAGCCGGCAGTCAAAATCTGGGCGACCCGGCGAACCGGATTCTACTACTGCCCAGACAGTAAGTTTTATGGGAAGCTCACGCCCGGCGTTTATATGTCCCAGTCCGAGGCGATACAGAGTGGATATCAGCCGGCCGCCAACCAAACGTGTCGATAGCTCGAGCGGGGAGAACTCGAGCAAGACCGGTAGCGTTCCGGTTTGAAGTAGAGGCGGCTTTAGGCCGCGATGTGGCGAGGTAAACTCGCCGCTGCGAGTTCAAGCGGCGACACTGCCGCAAGACCGAGGTTGCGGGGGAATAAGGTGAATGCATGGCGAGCGAAGTCTTAGACAATAAGGCGATGGCGAATGGGAAGGCGGGCCCGGCAAGCCAGGTTATCGAGTTGCCGCACAGCATAAAAGACCTGGGGATCAGGAAAAGCCTCGTGCAGAATATCGCACTGAAGATCCTGTATCTTCAAGGTGAGCTCATCCTGGTTCACCTGGCCGAGCAAATGCGAGTCAGCTTGGCGGTGGTGACCGAGATCTTCGAACTCCTCCGCAAGGAACAACTGCTGGAAGTGAAAGGAATGGTGGGAGGGATCCAACGCGTCACCACCACCACTCTGGGCAATTCACGGGCCCACGAGTTGCTGAACCTAAGCCACTACGCGGGCCCGGTTCCGGTTTCGCTCGACGACTATACGCGCCAGGTTAGAGCCCAGAGTATCCGCAACATGAGCTTTCACGCGGCGGATGTGGAGAGGGAATTCGCTCCTTTGGTCCTTCACCCGGCAACCCTCGAACAGCTGGGCACGGCGATCATGTCTGGGCGATCGATGCTGCTGCATGGGCCCTCCGGCGTGGGGAAAACGGTGATCGCGCAGACCATTGCCGGCATGTATCGGGACTACGTCTGGATTCCCTACGCCGTCGAGGCCGGCAATCAGATCGTGACGGTCTTTGACTCCAACCTGCATGACACGGCGCTCGAACCCGTCGACGAGCAAGCCGACCGAAGATGGGTTCGCTGCCGGAGGCCGCGCATCTTCGCGGGCGGGGACTTGCGGCTCGAGATGCTGGATTTGCAGTTCAATTCAGTCGGCAGGTACCACTCGGCATCCCTGCAGATGAAGGCGAATAACGGCGTCCTGGTCGTGGACGATGTCGGCCGGCAGCAGGCGCGCTCGGAAGATCTGCTGAACCGGTGGCTGGTGCCGCTCGAGCACGACATCGACTTCCTCAACCTGTTTGGCGGAGGAAGATTGTTTGTGCCCTTCGACGTCTTTGTGGTGTTTGCGACCAGCCTGGATCCGAGCAAGTTGGCGGACGAGGCATTTCTGAGGCGCGTACACACCAAGTCAAGGCTGACCTACGCCAGGCCGTCGGAATACCACGAGATCTTCCGGCGGGTGTGCACCGAATCAGGTCTGACATACGACGCTGCGGTTGTCGACGAGCTTATTGCCTCGCTCGAGAAGAGCGGGCGGCCGCTCCGGCCCTGCGACCCGGGTGAAATTGTCCAGCAGATTCGCTGGGCAGCCGGATACGAGAGCAAACCGCCGTGCCTTGATTCACCCTCGGTTGAGCAAGCATGCCGGAATTACTTCTTTTCGGCTTAGTAGCCCGGCATGACCCGTAGGCGCAATCCGTCAGTAAACGGATTGCCCTGGGCGGCCTCGAGGGCCGCCCCTAGAAGCAGTCTTAAAATTACTTGTATTTGCAGTCGGTCGGAGCCCAAGAAGCGGAGAGTTATATGCGAGTTCGACCATGGCCTTTCAGGCCCTTCAATCTAAGGAATGTGGCTATCGTGGGTTGGTGCCTCCTCGCGGCCGCCCTAATACAACCCTCAAGGCAATTCGGCGCCCCTGCCGACGGAACTGCTGATCGCACGCCGCAAACGCCGCCCAAGCTCGCGAAGCAGAGGCCGTCAAAGGCCCAGCAGGCGCGCACTGTGGCGGCGTATGGCAAGCTTCCCCTCGGCTTTGAAGCCAATCAGGGCCAGACCGACAGCCGGGTGCGGTTCCTTTCCCGCGGCAGCGGCTATCTGCTCTACTTAACGCCTGGCGAGGCTGTGCTCGCTCTCGAATCCGAGCGCCCGCCTCAGTCGGCGCGTACCTCCAAGCTTCCGCACCTTGGACTCGAAAGTGCCCAGCCCAAGCCACCGGCCGTACTTCGTATGCAACTCGTGGGCAGCAACGCTCGAGCCGGCATGGTGGGCTCAGACCTGTTGCCGGGTAAGAGCAACTACTTTCTCAGCAACGACCCTTCCCAGTGGCGCACCAACGTTCCGAACTATCGCCGGGTGGCCGAGAACGCCGTTTATCCTGGCATCGACCTTATCTACTATGGTACTCAGAGTCAGCTCGAGTATGACTTCGTCGTGGCGCCCGGCGCCGATCCGCATGCGATCCGCCTGGCCGTTCAGGGCGCGAAGAAACTGCGGATTGATCCCCAAGGCAACTTGATCGCGAGCGTGGGGAAGGGTGACGTAACTTTCCAGAGACCCGTTGCATACCAGGAAGATTCCGCTGGAACCCGGCAAACCGTCGCCGCGCGGTTTTCGATCAAGGGCGGCCGCAATGTGGAGTTTAAAGTCGGCAAGCACGATCCCAGCCGGTCGCTCGTCATCGACCCGACCCTGGCGTATTCCACTTACGTCGGGGGAAGTCTTATTGACGGCGCCAACGGCATCGCCGTGGCCCCGGACGATTCGGCATTCATCACCGGTGAAACATTCTCCGTTGACTTTCCCACCGTTGATGCTCGTTTCGGCGTGTTGGTTGGGGGGGAGGTTGCGTTCGTATCAAAGATTAGTCCCGACGGGTCTGCGCTTCTTTACTCGACGTACTTGGGCTGTGTAGTAAACGAATCATCACCGGTAACAGTAGGACCAATCGTAGTAGGTAACGCTATTGCGGTCGACTCTCTGGGCGAGGCTTACGCGACGGGAACAGTTAACTGTGGGACCTTTCCGGTAACAGAAGGTGCGTTTGACACGCTGTGCGGCGCCGACGGTAAGTGCGGGACGTCGTGGAACACGCAGGGTTTCATCGTTTACAACGGATGGGTCGCCAAGTTCAATGTCGAGGGAAGCGCGTTGATCTACGCCACTTACATCGGAGAATACTCGAACTGCGCGGGCCGGGGCATTGCCGTCGATGCATCTCAGCAGGCTTACGTGACGGGTGACATTGGCCCTAACATCATGGAAACGGTTCCTCTCGTGCCGCCCGAAACACCTCCCCCGTTGTTCTGTACGGTTAACGGAGGCCAGACTTCCTTTGGCGGAAGCGGTGGCAACCCCTATGGTGGCTTCGCCACGGACGCATTTGTTATCAAGATCGATGCCTCGGGCTCGGACCTACTGTATTGCACGTACATCGGTGGTAGCGACGAAGATGTGGGATACGGAATTGCGGTTGACACGGCAGCCAACGCCTACGTCACCGGCGTCGCGTACTCGTCGGACTTCCCAACTGGCGGCGGCGCTCTCCAGACCACCTATGGGGGCGCCGGAGACGCGTTCCTGACCAAGGTCAACACGAATGCGTTCGGACCCTCGTCCCTGGTTTTCTCCACCTATTTGGGAGGCAGCGGGCTTGATCAAGGCAACGGTGTAGCTGTGGATACCAGCGGCAACGCCTACGTCGCCGGAATCACCACCTCGAGGGCGAGCACCTTGCTGTTCACTCAACCCCCCGGGGCTTTTCAGGCGGACTGCGCCTTGGATACGCTCAAGGTGTGCGAGGGCGACGCGTTCGTCGCCAAAGTCGCCCTGAGCGGCACGCCTGCGATGACCTACTTCACTTACCTGGGAGGCAGCCTGGCGGATTCCGCGAACGGCATTGCGCTCGATTCGAGCGACGATGCCTACGTGACCGGATCCACGACTTCCACGAACTTCCCGATCGCCGGCACGGTTTTCCAACCAACCTACGGAGGCGGCAACGCCGATGCCTTTATCACGGAGTTGAATCCCACGGGTTCCGATCTGGTCTACTCGACTTATTTGGGTGGGAGTGCCACGGACATCGGGAACGGCATCGGAGTCAACCTGTCTGATACTGCTTCTTGCGCGACGGTCCCCACGGGGACGGCTTGCAGCGCCTATGTGGCCGGCCAAACCTGTTCGTTCGACTTCCCGCTTGCCAATCCGCTCCAGCCGAACTACGGCGGCAACTGTGATGCCTTCGTAAGCAAAGCCAGTTTCCTGGTGGGTATCGCCCTCAATCCTGCCGGCCTCTTATTCCCGACCGAAAGCTTGGGGACGACGAGCCAAGCGGAGACGGTCACGCTTACCAACGGCGATAACACCCTGACGATCAACAGCATTACTCTCACCGGTGCTGCCGCGGGCGACTTCGCCGAAACCAACAATTGTCCGGCAACCATGCCGCCGGGAGCCCAGTGCACGATTACGGTGACCTTTACTCCCACGGCGCTGGGAATTCGAAAAGCCTCGATCGAGATCACCGACAGCGCGCCGGGCAGCCCGCAATACATCAGCCTCACCGGCAGCACTTCGACGGTCGGTATTCAGCCGGCCTCAGTGGCGTTTGGGAGTCAGGCGGTTAGCGTCCCGAGCGCCGCTCAACCCGTTACCATTACGAATGTTGGCACCACCGCGTTGACAATTACGGCGGTGGTTACCAGCGGGGCGTTCACCGAGACCAATGATTGCACCGCCGCGCCGCTCCAGCCGACGGCTAATTGCGTAGTCAACCTGGGGTTCACGCCCATAGCTCCAGGCCCCAATATTGGCGCTCTGACCATCACCGACAGCGCCCCGGGCAGCCCGCAGGTAGTGCTGCTGACGGGCACCGGAGTGGCCGCGCCCGTGGCCAGCCTCTCGCCCACCACGCTCACGTTTCCAACCACCACGGTCGCAGCTACCAGCCCCGCCGAGACAATTACGGTCACCAACACCGGCGGCGCCGGGCTGACTATTTCTAGCGTCGCCGCCACGGGTAACTTCGCTCAGACGAACAATTGCCCCACCAGTCTGCCCGGGGGGGCTAGCTGCGCAATTAGTGTAACTTTCACTCCCACTGCGCCCGGCAATCTCTACGGCACGGTAGTCATCACCGACAACGCTGCTAACAGCCCGCAGACCGTCACTCTCTCCGGCATTGGCGGGGCGGCGCCGGTGGTTAGCCTGTCGGCCACGAGTCTGACTTTCACCAGCCAGGCGCTGGGAGCCACGAGTGCGCCGCAGACAATCACCATGACCAATTCGGGCACGGCGACGTTGACCATCGCCAGCATTACCGTGACCGGCGACTTTGCGGAACTTAACACTTGCGGAACGGGCTTGGCGCCGGCAGCGAGCTGTGCCATCAACGTCACCTTTACGCCCACGGCCGCGGGCAGCAGAACAGGGCTGCTGACCATCACCGATAACGCGGCGGGAAGCCCGCAGGTCGTGAACCTGGGCGGCGGCGGGGCGGACTTCATTGTCTCCGTCGCCCCGGCATCGACCTCGGTTGTCGCCGGAGGGGCGGCTAGTTACACGATTACAGTGACGCCGTCCTTTGGGTTTAATGCCAAGGTCAACCTGGGCTGTGTCGGTGCGCCGCGAAATGCCACCTGTTCGATCTCGCCCTCGAGCGTGACCCCCGATGGGACAAATCCCATCTCGGCTACGGTGACTGTCGCCACCACGGCTCGAACCCTGGCGCCGCCACGATCGGGGCCGAATACGAATCTGCCTCGCCTGGTCACGCATTTCAGGCCCACGTGGTTCATGTGGTTCTTGTTCCTGTTGGCTCTGGCGACGAGCCAGGCGATGGCGCGCCGGCGTGGTGTGTTGTTGCGACTCGCATTAGTCATGGGCCTGGTGCTCCTCTGGGCGGCCTGCGGAGCGGGTGGAAGTCAGGTCAACCTCGGCGACGGAACTCCGGCGGGCAGTTACCAGCTCACGCTTTCCGGAACGGCCGGAACTCCGGCAATCTCGCACTCGACGACCGTAAGCTTGTCGGTGCAGTGACGGCTGGCGGGCCGGCGCTCGCCGGGTGGCACAGGCGTTCTTTCCTGTGCCACCATGTCCAGACAGCCCGGTGGACCGGCATTTACACATGGAGGAATTGAAGATGCAGAAGGCTGGATTATTGTTCGCTCTGGTACTTTTCTTCTCTGTCGCTGCAGCCGCGCAGGAAACGCCCAAGGTAGAGCTCTTTACCGGCTACTCGCACCTTTTCGCGGACCTGAATACTAGGAGCTACAACTTGAACGGAGTGAACGTCTCTGCCGCCGAGAACGTGAACAGTTGGTTTGGCGGCGTTCTCGACTTCAGCTCCAGCTTTGGTTCGAATGCCGGCCTTAACGTCAACACGCAGACGATCATGTACGGACCTCGCATTGCCTACCGGAAAAGTCGATTCATCACACCGTCGGTTCACGCTATCTTCGGGGGCATCCGGGGAAGCCAAGGCTTTGATGGGATCTCGGAAGCAAACTGGCGTTTCGGTATGGGACTCGGTGGGGAGATCGATCTCAGAATAAACGACAAGATGGCGTTTCGGCTTGTCCAGGTCGATTACATGCCGACTCACTTTGAAGATTTGCGGCAGGATAATGTCCGGGTTTCGGTAGGGTTCGTCTTCCGGTTTCCTCGTTGGTAGGAGCTCGTTTTGAGAACCCGAGGGGCGGAATTCCGCCATAATGATAAGAGAGGTTCGGAGGCCTGTGGAGCACGAGGGACCACAATTCCTGGCCCGCAAGGGTCCAAGTCACCGCTCGTTCAGCGAAGCGCTGGTGATGATTTGGGAGAGGGATACTCCTTTCCAGGCACTGGGCCTCCACAGCTCGCAACCCTGGCCTAAGTACCACCGGATCGTCCCCGGTTTCCTCTCGTCTTCTCTCCTCCATTTTTCCCTTCTCTTCTTTCTGGTTCGTCTTCCCATTGCAAAGCTGTTGGTTAAGCCCGAGGCTGCGGAGGAGCACCACGCCGAGCACTTGGTGTATATGCTTCCTCCCCTGGCCTTCAAAGACCGCCTCCCAAATTTGAAGCCGCCCGGATCGGGCGGAAAGCCGGGGCGGGGAAACCGTCCGGACCGCCCACCGGCACGCGGCGGCCAAGCGTTCCATCCCACCCTGACCATCGTTTCGAATCCGCCGCATCCCGATAACGACCGGCAGACGATCATTCAGACTTCTTCGCCGCCTGAGCTGAAGATTCCGAAGGAAATTCGGCTGCCCAACATCTTGATCGGTAGTCTGGCTCCGCCACCACCTCCGCCTCGTCCTACTCCCCCCCCGCTAAAGCCGATTGAGACCCATGTTGTGGTGCCGCCGCGCTCTGCGGTGGCTCCCGCTGCCGCTCCGGTGTTGGCGCTTGTGCCTCCACGCAACCCTTTGCCGAACCCCTCGCTGCCCGTCCCGCTGCCTGAGGCGCCTGCGCAGCCGGCACCGCCAGAACCCGATCCCCAACCCGCTCCGCAACCGGCTCCGCCACCCCAGCCTGCTGAACCGGCCGAGGCAAGAAACCTGGCTGAACTTGATACGCGGAAAACTTCTGCCGCACGTGCCGGACTGCTCAGCCTTAGCGTTGAGCCCGCGCCACCCACGGAATCCGTGACCCTTCCCCCAGGTAATCGCTCGGGTGCCTTCTCCATTTCTCCGGAGGGCGGCAAACCCGGCTCGCCAGGCGGAGTTCCGGGCGGGGACCCACTGGGAGGCAACGCCGGCGGAAATGGACCGGCGGGCGACGCAAGCACGGGCGTAGGCTCTGGGAACAAAGGCGGCGGGGGTCCGGGCGCGTCGGGGCCTGGGAGTGGACCGAACGTCAGCATCTCGGGCTCACACGGTGACGACGCCGATGCACTTTTGCCCTCCTTCTTCAGCGCCGCTGCCGTCTACCCCGTGGCTCAGCCCGGCATTCGGCGGCCGATGATGGTTGTCACCACCGGACCGACCGGGGGCGGCGGCCTCCGGGTCTACGGCGTGCTCAAGGGCAAGAAGATCTATACGGTTTATATTCCCATGCCCGAAAAAAACTGGATTCTCCAGTATTGCGCGCATGATGACTCGGGCACCGGTCAAGAGCCTCAACACCTTAACGTTGAGGTCAAGCTTGAAGTCCCCGTGGCCCCGCCCGCAGTCGTGGAACAGTTTGACTTTCGGCGCCCGCCCTTGCCGCCATCGGAGCCAACCAAGAGAGAAACGATCATCCTGCAGGGCGTCATCGAGGAAGATGGCTCTCTGGGCGAACTGAAAGTCTATAAAGGCGCCGGGGGCGCCGAGAAGGCCGCGTTGGCGGCCTTCAGCCGTTGGAAGTTCAGGCCCGCTCAGCGGGAAAGTAAACCGATTGCGGTTGACTTCCTGGTGGGCATCCCGATCGTTTTGCCGGCGAAGTAAGGACGACTTCCATGCCAGTTATGCGGCGCCATCAGCCGCCTGCTCAAGGTGCGCTGGCTTTCGCCGCGCTAGTACTGCTTGTGGCGGCCGGTTGCAAGCATGCCCCTGCGGCCCCTTCACAGCCCATCTCGAACGATCAACATGCTCAGCCGCCGGCCGCGGAAACGACGCGCGACGCGGCGCCCGCCCCTGTCCAGGTCCCCGTCCAACAGCCGCGCTTCGCCGTTCAAGTTGCGGCAGTCGACAGCCGGCCCAGCGCCGAAGCCTTGGCCTCCAGGCTCTCCGACCACTTCGGTCTGCAGACGTTGGTCGCTCCGGTGGAGTCGAACGGCGCAACCCTTTACCGGGTTCGACTTTTGGTTGGAAGTAAGGATGAAGCGGACAAGCTGGCGGAGACCTTCCTGCGCACAGAGAATCTCAAGGTTTGGATTGTCCCGTTGTAATGGCGGATCTTGCAGTCACCCTCGGTCAGCCCACAGGGCTTCCCTTGATTCACCTCGAAGCCATTATGGGTTGCGGCCGGGAGCCTTCAGCGGCATCAACTCTCCCGCGGCGCGCCGGACTCGGCGCATGCAGTTCTCCCATTCTCCTTCGAAGCACTGTGGCTTGCGGCAGTCGAATTCGCAAAGCGCATCCTCGGCAGGAACCTCTCGGGAGATTCGTCCCACCATCCATCGCCAGACAGTACGCAGAAGTTTCATCGAGGCACCTCAACGCAGTCCAGATTCTCTACCCCATTTGAAAATGTACCTTCTCCTACGTCTGCGCCAAGCCAAGAAACCGAGGTCCGACGTCCAGTCATCGAATCGGCAACCCGGCGCTGCGACATGAGGCAATTCTGTTACTTCTTCCTGCTTTGCTACTATGGTAGCACAACTGTTGGCAGGTCAAAAGGCCATTTTACCCGCGCGACGTTGTTGCCCTAACTAAGAGGGTCACTCGCTACGCTGAAACTAGGATACTACGGAAAGGCCGGGGTGTGCGATATGAGATTTGGACGATGGCGAATCAGCCGCAACTGCCGTGAAGCGTAGCGCGGGCATTCCTTTGCTGCGCTCAGGACGGGCTCTGCCTACGTGAGAGAGCGGCACGCTCCCGCAACAGCCAGCGAGACGCCCCCGCCACCCGTTCTGAAGGCCAGCGCGACTAGTGGACCAAGCGGCGCGTCACCATGCCCAGGCGTAGGCCTCGACGCGCGGGTCGGCGCCGGCGCTGAGCACGCCTGACTTCATATCCACAAGGATCCCCGCGTTTGACCCCAGCGACCATGGACCCGTTGCGCGCAGCTTGTGCCCGCGCGCGACGAGCGCCTGCCGCGTGGCCTCGGGTATGCGCGCCTCGACCGCGGCGGCGCCGGCGTTCATGGTGTGGGGGAACACCGAGGAGGGGAAACTCGAGGTCGACCAGCGCGGTGATTCGATGGCCTGTTGGACGTTCATGCCGAAGTCGATGACATTGATGAGCGTCTGGATGGTGCGCATCACCTGGTCGTCGCCGCCGGGGCTTCCCAGGATTCCGAACGGCTCGCCGGCCTTCATGATCAGCGTGCTTTGCAAGGTGCTGCGCGGCCGCTTGCCCGGTTCGAGGGCGTTCGCCTCGCCGCGCACCAGAGAGTAGTAATCGCCCCGGCAGTTGAAGAGGATTCCCGTATCGCCCATCACCACGCCCGTCCCCATGCTGCTGTGCAGGCTGGGCTCAAAGCTCACCATGTTGCGGTCCTTATCCACCACGCCGATGTAGCTCGTGTCGCCTTCGTAATCGGCGTCGCCCTCGCGAACCACGGCCGCCCTGCGGCCAGCGGCCGGGGCATCGCTCATATATTTCTCCGGTGATCCCGGCCGCAATTCGAGCGAGGCGGCATTCATATCGATGAGCTTTCGCCGGTCTTTTGCGTAATCCTTCGAGAGCAGCCCGGCATAAGGAATCTTGATGTAGTCCATGTCGCCGAGGTACTTTTCGCGGTCCGCCATGGCCAGCTTCATAGCCTCGATATTGACGTGCAGGAAGTCCGGGCTATTGAGGCCCAGCGCCTCGAGGTTGTAGCCTTCCAGGATGTTCAGGGCGAAGAGTTCCGCCGGCCCCTGGGTTGCGGAAGGGTTCTTGTAGATCTCGTAGCCACGGTAATTGACGGAGACCGGCTCCTCAACCTCCGCGGTGTATGCCGCGAAGTCCTGGTAGCGGAAGAGTCCCCCATTCGCCTCGGAGAAAGCGGCGAATTCGCGCGCGATGTCACCCTGGTAAAAGCGGTCGCGCGCCGCCTTGAGCGCCTCGTGCCGGCCCTTCGCCTTCGCGGCTCTCTCGGCTTCGACCAGTTTCTCCAGGGTTCGAGCGAGATCGGGATTCCTGAAAATCTCCCCGGGCTTCGGGGGTTGACCTTCCGGTAAATAAATCTTCACCGTGGTCGGATACTCGAGAATCTTCCTGGTGTAGGCAATCGCATTGGCGCGGCCCTCGCTGATGGGGAATCCATCACGCGCGAGCTCGATCGCCGGTTGGAGCACTTGGTCGAAGCTCATCGTGCCCCAACGGTCCAGCAGAATGTACCACGCGTCGACGACGCCCGGAATCCCGCCGGAGAGCAGTCCATCGCTGTCCGGGATCTTGCCGCCGTTGTTCTTCTCATACCACTCGATCGTGGCGAGCTTGGGGGCGCGCGGCTCGGCGTTAATGGAGAGTACTTTCTTCTGGCTGGCCAGATAAACCAGCAACTCGGCGTCCGAGCCGACGCCGTTCGAAGGGAAGTCCGTCACGGCCAGCGCCGCCTGGCCCCCCACCGCCGCATCGAAAGCGTTTCCGCCTTCTGCCAAAATGCGGCGGGCAGCCTCTGTGGCCTGGGGCATCATGGAGGAGATCGCCGCCACTCGTCCTCGAATAACCGGACGCATGGTGTGCGCCGACGCTGCCGCCGGACCTTCCTGGGCCAATGCAAACGGCGCGATGCCGAGAATCAACACGCAAAAGCCGAGAACCCTTCGTGAAGCTGCCATTTAAACCTTCCTAAGACGAGAATGGCCATCAGAATGGACGGCGTGAAACCAGAGGCTATGTAGCCGACCGTCTGTCGCTATTTCCGACCCTCAAGCGTCGGTTCGGTTTGCGCAAACTGGCCTGTTTTTGCTCCTTTTGCGCTCTAATTTGTGTAAATATGCGCTCAAAACGCGCAAAATCTGCAGCATTCAAAATAGTGACTTCCTTTGTTTTCAAGTACTTCTCAGCTTCGTTCCCACGATTTTTCATAATTTGACGTAGCGGGCTTTCCCCGCTTCGCCGGGGCCATTCCGTTCCTTTTGGGGCCTCGGCGTCAAGCATGCCCGTATACGACAAAGTGTCCTTAATATGACCACAGTTATAGGCTATCAAGGGGCTGGCGGCTTGTCAAGCGAAAAATGGGTAGTGTCCTAGTTTGATTTTTCTTGGGGCTTTTTGGGCCTTGCGGTCGTGGCGGGTCAGTGGCACACTGGCGGCATGAGCGGATGGAAGAGGATAGGGATTGTTACTTCGGTTCTCTGGATTCTGGGTGGGGGGATTTACACCTATAACTGGGCGGCGGACTCCTATGCCCATAACCTGAGGGTCGAATGCTACCGGGCGGAGAACGTGAAGGACTGGGCGGCTGTATGCGACAAGCCAAACAGCGATTACTTGGAAGGCAACCGGGGCGTCCCGCTGAAAATAACAGCGGTCTTCACGCTTGTTCCTATTCTTCCAGCTTGGGGATTTGCTTACTTGATCCTCTTTCTCGTGCGCTGGGTTAAGCGGGGATTTATAAGTCCCGGAAATTCAAATTGCCCCACTACCCGTGGCTGAGTACTCCGAAATGACGAAAAAGAAACCTACCAAGCCGAAGAGGAAGCCTACCAAGCGGAAGCCCCGCGAGGATACCAATCAGATCGCCTATAGGGTGATGCAGGAACTTATTAGGAGAAGCGCTGACTAATCAACGATTTCCTGTTGTCGCCGCTTCTTCCATAAGAGCTCAAATCTCGCCATTCCTTGTTCACCGATATAGTGAAACTGCCATTGAATAGACCTTGGCCCTCGATTTTCTGCCAAGTAATCATAAAGCGGCTTATAGTCGTAGAGGTTTCCAGAGAACCGCAAGGCACACTCAAGCCTTACGAGACCCGCCAACAGATCAGCGGCTTGCAATGGGAGATATACTTTGTCGTCAGCAAAAGTTATTGACGAGAATGCGGAACGAAGATTGGCATCCTCAATTTTCGTTTTCCTGTAAAAACTCAAGCAATGCTTGGCTGTTTCTTCGTCATCGTCAATTACTATCGCGAGACTGTCACCCGCTTGGCAGTAATCAGCGAATAAAATTAACGCTGCCCTAAAAGCCATGTAGAAAGGATTATCTCCTCCTGAGATTTGCCTTTTGAGGTCTTCGGCAGTTCGTTCGAACGCCTCGACACCTACCCCTACTGCCACGCCCAACTCAAACCATTGGGTCAGACAGGATACGAAAGGCCTCAAGGCATCTATTCTTTCGCTGGCGGTCTGCGCGGGAATAATTGGGCTAAGTTGGTAATCAGCATTGAAAGCGTCTGAAACTTTTAAGTAGGATAACCCGTTCCGCCGTAATAGTTCCCTCCAATCCTCCTGAAATTGTTCTAATTTCGCTGAGGTCGCGCACAAACCACAAAAAGAAATCGTTTCGTGGTCCTTGAATTTCCCACTCTCGTCCCAGTAGGAGCTAAGAATTGCCATAAGCGGTTTCCGCTTAATCTCCAAAAAACCGAAAAATGCGAACACAGCCGCGGGAGGAGATCCAGTGATTCGGTTGGGCGCTGCGCAGCAGAATGTTCGTGTCAACGAGGACCCGCATCAGTGATCACTGCCTTCGTACATGGCTTCCCGGCTGACTGCATAATCAGACAGGGGAGGAGTCGAACGATGTTGGGCCGACCAAGCCTCATACGCCGCCGCCCGTTCCTCCGGCGTCAACGCGTTCTTTACGGAGGGCAGGACCGCCCTTTCCAGCACCGAAAGAACGTATTCTTCTACGCTCACTCCAGTCACCTGTGCCTGGGCCACCAGTCCGGCTTCCACTTCCGGCTTGAGCTTCAGGGTAACCGTCATGCTCGATCCGCCTTTCTCGAATCCTGATATTACCCTATCGCGAGGGGCCGCGTTTGTCTACGGGAAAGCACGTTCGGAATAAGGACAGCCACCGACCGCCGGGTGGCGCAGGCGTGCCGTCTTTTGGCATGTCTGCGCTCCTGTGCATTCAGAGGGGCGCATACATCAGGACAAGAAGCGTCCTGACGTATGCGCCACCCCCGCGTAATCAGCCTTCATCCCCAGTTGCCGTCGTATTGACATTGGATGTACAATGTCAATTATGCGCGGTGAGCCGCCACGGGAGTTTGACTGGGACACGGGTAACGTCCGCCACTTGGCGGCCCATCGCATCACCCGTCCGGAATTCGAGCAGGCCATGCGGCACGATCCGATTATCATCGATTTCAGCGACGAGAGCGGCGAAGAGCGCTGGTATGCGTTGGGAGCGACGGATCGATTGCGCGTGCTTTTTTTGGTCTTCGCCTTTCGCGGCGAGCGAATTCGGCCGATTACGGGCTGGGATGCGGGCAAGAAACTGCGAGAACTATATTTTCGCAATAAAGGTGAATGAGGTCGAGATGCCGAAGAAGAAATTGATTATTCCTAAATTTAGGTCAGAAGCAGAAGATGCCAGGTGGCACGAGCGCCACCGCCCGGCGCTCGAACGGGCCGCAGAACGCCGTATCCTGGAGGGATCCACCCTGACCTTCGAGCAAGCTGCGGCGCGCGCCAAGACCCGACCGGTCACGCTGCGTTTGGCGGCCACTGATATTGACATGGCGCGCGCCCGGGCCGCGCAGAAGGGCATCGGCTACCAAACCTACGTCAAGATGCTCTTGCACGAAGCCTTGCGCCGAGAGGCCGGGAACCCATAGGCCCGCCGCGACCGCGAAGTACGAGACCTCATCGCGCAAGAGTGTGTGTCGGCAACATGGCCGGGTGGCGCAGACGTGCCGTTTTTCGGCAGGTCTGCGCTCCTGAGGATTCGGAGGGCGCATACATCAGGACAAAAAGCGTCCTGACGTATGCGCCACCCCGTCGACAGGCCTGTTCGTTGGGATCTGTAGAATGTCGCAAGACTCATCGGTTGTGAGACAGTTGGCGCTTCCGCAGCGTCTCTAGCGTTTGTTAATGGCGATCAACAGGCCGGCGCTCACGCCGATCGATCGCTCATGGCCTCGCCCAAAGTTGTACTCATATCCCGGTTCGACATACCAGCCCAGTTTGTGCTTGCGGCCTGGCCAGAACATGAAATCCAGCACGGCTTCACCGCCCACGGAGTCTCTCGTTAAGCCGGATTCCCTGGTATGAATCCACTCCGGACCAATGCCGGCCATAAACTCGACTTTTGGGGACAGGGTCCAAGGTTTCTTGAACAGAAGGTCGGTAGCCCATTCTGTTGAATGGCGGGCAAAACTCGGCGTGACGCCTGCCTCGAGTTCCAGCCACTTCTCGACAGGCGTTACTTCGACCGCAATGTTGGGGCCGAGGCTCGATTGGTGGTTCGTGAGGTTGCGGCTGGGAGATGCCCCAAGCTCGACGACTGCAACAGGCTCCTTATTGCTCTCCTGTGCAAAGCCGTATCCCCGACAGAGAAGAAGAGATGCTGCCAACAGCGATTTTATAGCGCTCATCAAGTCAGATTACAAGTTTAACAGAACCGAGCTTTAGATGTTCGATCCGCCGGCGGAGCAGTGCGGCGACCTGCGGTCAGTGGGCTCGCAGTGTCTGGAGATCGACCCATTGCCAAACGCTTAGGAAGGAGGAGGCAGGCAAATCTCGGGTCCCATCCCACACTTGCCTGCCTCCCCCGGTTATCACCTCAAGGAGAGGTATTTGTTTAGATGACTGCTTGACCGAAAAGAGTTGCGCCGCACTCGAGTTGTGCGTGCGAAAACGGCTGGTTCGGCACGGCGCCAGAATACACCTACAGATAGTCAGCGCGTGCACGGCACGCCAGCGGAAGCCTAGGTGGTTGTCCTGCTGGCAGGCCTGCTATCTTCCACGCTGGTTGCGACAACCTGTTCAAGCGCGAAGTCGTAGACGAAGTGTTCTACCCCGGTCGTGCCTGCCGCGTCCATCATTATGGCTTTGGCCTCAACCAAGTCTACGGCAGGGCCAACCCACAAGCGTCCGTTGCGACCAAACCTCTTGAATACGCCAAATCGTTCCATCGACGCACCTCCTGTCGCCCACACTCGTTGTGACCTGAGGGGCTGGCGCATCTATAATGTCGTCGGCTCTGTCAAGGACTTTTCAAACACACCACCCCCGCAGCGCGCCGAACGTCCTGAGGGCGTCCCGGGCGCACGCTTTGTGACCGCGGAGAGCCC
>JBELAJ010000155.1:0-16271 GCA_049508935.1 Terriglobia bacterium
CCGAGCGCCATGCGCAGGCCAAATTCGCGCGTGCGGCGAGAAACCGAATACGAGATTACGCCGAAGATTCCGGCGGCGGCCAGGGCGAGCGCCATGGCGCCGAAAAGGCCGAGCAGCCAGGTGCGGAGCTGCGCCTGCCCGAGCGACACATCGACGGCCTCGAACATCCATCCTACGTCGGTCACCGGGAGGTCGCGATCCACCTCATGCACCTTAGCCCGGATCTCGTTGGCTGCGGCGGAGGCGCTCGACGACGTTTTGATCACCAGGCCTACGCCCCAGAGCGGCGCCTGATTGAACGGCACGTACATCATGGGCCCCGGCCTTTTGTTGAGCGCCGCGTCCCGCACATCTCCGACGACTCCCACGATCTCGCGCTTGACGTTGCTGTCCGGCGGAAACCCGAAAATAAGCTGCTGCCCGAGCGGATCGCGATGCGGAAAGTAAGTCCGGGCGAGCTCTTCGCTGATGATCGCGACGCGCGGCGTCGGACTGACTGCAACGTAGTCGGCGGTGTGGTTCGTTCCAGGCGGCTGGGGAGGACCATTGACGATCGAAAAGCTCAAATTGCAGGATTGGTCCGCCAGCGGTAGCGGAAGGGCGACGGCCGTATCTTGAAGGTCCGGCCGCGCCTGGATCCGCGCCAGAGCCTCATTCGAAAACGTCACCCACTGTTGAGGTGTCGAGTACTGGAATCGCGGCAGCGACACTTCAGCCTTCAGAATATTCCGTGTTTCAAAGCCGGGATTGACCGACAGCAGCGCGGCGAAGCTGCGGATGAGCAAGCCCGCTCCCACCAGAAGCACCATCGCCAGCGCGACTTCGGCTGTGACCAGAAGATTGCGCGCCCGCCGCCTTCCCTTCCCTTCGCCCGGGCGTCCGGCGCTCTCCTGAAGGGTTGCGTGAAGCCGGGGATCGGCGGCGAATAGCGCCGGCGCCAATCCGAACAGCAGGCTTGCCCCGAGTGAAAGCAAAAGGGCAAACGCCAGCACCGACCCGTCCACTCGAATGGACTCCGCGCGAGGAAAGCTCGGCGGCAGCAGTCCGCTCAGCCCTTGAACGCCCCAAAAAGCCAGAGCGATGCCAACGGCAGCACCGAGCAGGCCGAGCACCGCGCTTTCGGTGAGCAACTGACGCAGGATTCGGGTCCGTCCTGCGCCCAAAGCGGCCCTTACAGCGAACTCTCTGGCGCGGGAAGTTGCGCGTGCCAGAAAGAGGTTCGCCACGTTGGCGCAAGCGATCAGGAGCACCAGCCCGACTGCGGCGAGCAGGACGAGGAGCGGGGCCGGAGCGTCGCCGGTCATGGCCTCTCGAAGGGTAGCGATACGGATCGTCCGCCCCGCATCTCCGGGGTGATACTGTTGCGTCAGCCGATTGCTGAGCGCCTCCATCTCCGCCCGGACCTGCGCCATGGAGACCTCCGGCTTCAGCCGCGCAATGGCGGTAAAAGAACCGAGGTTCGGGCGCTTGGCAAGGGGGCCAAACGTGGGATCTTGAACGATCGGGATCCAAAGCTGCCCGCCTCGACCGTCGAGCGAGAATCGAAAACTGGCTGGCATCACGCCAACCACCGTGAAAGACCGCTTGTCCAGGTCGATGGCCTTTCCGATCAGGTCAGGGTCCGCGCCGAAACGGCTGTGCCACAAGCCCTCGCTCAGCACCGCCACCGGCGCGGCGCCCTGGTCGTCGTCTCCGGGCAAGAAGGCGCGGCCCATCAGCGGCGGCACTCCCAGAATCGAGAAAAAGTCCGCCGTCACGTCGCCTACCTTCACCACCGTGGGTTCGCCGCGCCCGGTCAGGTTAAGTTCGTGCCCCTGAACCGCGGCCATTCCACTGAAGACGTGATTCCGCCTCCGCCATTCCTGGAACTCAGGGTAGGAGCAGCCCTCCCCCCCAATGCCTGCCCGATCATTCGCCTCGAACACCCTGACCAGTTGGCCGGGATGTGAAAAGGGCAGCGGCTTCAAAAGCACAGCGTACACCGCGCTGAAGATGGCCGTGTTGGCGCCGATGCCCAGGGCCAGCGTGAGAGTCGCCACCATCGTGAATCCGGGACTCCGGCGAAGTTGGCGAAGGCCGCAGCGAACGTCGTGCCACAGTTGCTCGAGCCAAACGAAGCTCCACACCGCCCAGGTTTCTTCCTCGACCTGTGTCACGTTGCCAAACTTGCGCAGCGCCGCATAGTGCGCTTCCTCGGGCGACATGCCGCGGTCGATGTTGTCCTTAGTCTCGCGCTCAATGTAGTCTCGGATGTCCTGGTCGAGGTCGTCCATCATGCGCTTGCGGCGGCTCATGGTTCGCCCTCCTGTTCGGCTTGTTCTTTAGTAGACATACTAGGTGAAGCTATCCTGCTTCAGGTAGAATGTCAAGGTGAAAGTGATCTCTCAGCCCTGAAAGGGCGGCCCAGCAAAGCCCAGGCCAACGGCCCATAAGCGCTGGGATAAGCGGACAGGAAGGACGTCAAATGCCCGAAGGGCATTAATATCATTAGCCGTAGGTGAAACCTACGGAGATGAAGACCCCACCTTTTGACATTGTCCGACCCCGCAGGGGTCGAAAGTTCGACCCTTTCAGGGTCGGATACTTTTTTTGTGCTTCGCCCGCCGGTAGGTTTCACCTGCGGCTAATGATCTTGGGTCCCTTCGGGACCCTAGGCACCCGTTTATCTTAGCGCCGACAGGCCGTTGGCCTGGGCTTTGCTGGGCCGCCCCTTCGGGGCTGTGAGTTGCAGACGAAGTCCAGTTTCGAGTTTAGGACACCAGGATACACACATTTAGGACACCACCCAGAATTGTGGTGACTTTAGCCAGGGATTGATTTAGCATAAGGCCTTTGTAAGAGTGCTGTTGGGGAACGCGGCCCGCAAGGCAGTGCCTGGTCGTTAACGAAAACCACTTATTCTTGATACGAGGTGACTGCCTTGACGGGCGGAAGGAGGGCTGTCGTGGCGCGGAAGAAAAGCCAACCGGCTGATTGGGAGGCCCTGCTCACTGAGGTGTCCTACGGCAAGACCGTCACAGAAACCGAGAGAAAACGCCACATCTTCAGGCAGGGAGATCCTGCCGATGCCGTGTTTTTCCTCAGCCGCGGCAAGGTGAAGCTGGCGGTTACATCCAAACAAGGCAAAGAAGCCATTGTGGCCATTCTGGACCCTGGTGATTTCTTCGGTGAGGGTTGTCTCGCAGGTCAGCCTTTGCGCATGGCGACGGCTACCGCGCTGACGGATTGTACGCTGGTTAGGATAGAAAAGGCCGCCATGGCACACATGCTTCACGAACAGCACCACATCTCAGAGTTATTCGTCACCCACCTGCTTTCACGTAACATCCGCTATGAAGAGGATCTTGTTGACCAGCTTTTCAACTCCAGCGAGAAGCGGCTGGCTCGAATCCTCTTGCTGCTTTCGCATTTTGGCAAAGAAGGCCGTGCGGAGACAGTGATCCCCAGAATCAATCAGGAGAGTCTGGCGCAGATGGTCGGCACCACCCGGTCGCGCGTCAGTCATTTCATGAACAAGTTTAAAAAGCTTGGCTTCATCGACTATAGCGGTGGGCTTACCGTAAATAGTGGCCTGCTGAGCGTTATCCTGCACGACTAGCCCTGATTTCTCACCGCGACAGGCCCACCTCTCAAAACTTGGCTGGTCAAAAGAAGTCGTGGGTTGATCCCGGCTTGGATAGCTTGCCAAGTGAGTGATAGAGGGCAAGTTCGAGGGCCTGATCGGTGCGGAAGTAGGCTAGTATCAGTTCGCGGTGGTGACCGAGGGATCGGGCGATCTTCTTTATGGGCTCGATGCGGAATCGGGAACTGTCGGCTGACCTTTGGTGTAGCATAAGCCTATGAAAAGTGTGCCTCTGTGTCTCGGGCTCGCGGTAGGGTTTGCACTTTTTGGGTCGGGCGACAACCCGGGTGGCCGACTGGTCAATGTGGGTGACCATCAGCTGTTCGTCCATTGCACCGGCCAACCGTCTGAGATGACTGTGGTCCTCGAAAATGGCCTCGGCGCCGGACTTGAGACGTGGAAAGCAGTTCAGTCGAATGTGGAAGGGTTTTCGAAAGTATGCAGCTACGACCGAGCTGGCGAGGGACGTAGCGATAAACCGAACCAGCCTCAGACCCCGGACGCAGTCGTTGCTGACCTGCACAGGTTGCTTGAACTTGAGGGGATACCAGGTCCTTATGTGCTCGTGGGCGCTTCTCTTGGCGGAATCTACGTAAGGCGTTTCGCCCTGCGCTATCCGGATTTAACCGCCGGCATAGTTCTCGTGGATTCCTCGCACGAGGAGCAATACAACCACTACGCTGCGATTTCCACTGCTCTTGCAGAACGCTACGCGACCCAGGACGGCCGATTCGATAGGAATACCTTCCTACGAGTCGCCGGCCAACTGGAGCCCGGCAAGCCCCTGGAATGGCATTTCGATGTCCCGCTGATTGTCCTGGAACATAAGCGTCTAATCGGTCCACCGCGCACCGAACAGGACCAGCTTGCGGTTGACTGGCATCGTCTTCAAATGGATTTGGCCAGCTGGTCCAAGTATGGCAAGCTGATCGAAACCAAGAGCGGGCACCTCATGGCTGTCGAGGAGCCCGAAATCGTCGTTGAATCTATACGCGATGTCATCAGCCAAGCGAAGACGCTGAAGAGACGCCCCCGCCCGAAATAAAGCTCAACCTCTCTTACAACGGCCGACTACGGGTCCATGGTTCCTTGCAGGGCATGGTTCTTCACGACTGGCGGTCGCCGCGTTCCGATACCCCCGGCTCTGCCCCAGATGCGCGCTTCTAACAGAAATTCAAAAGTGAGCAAAATTGCACAGATTTCCATCACGGCTGGTGGCAGCCTATTAAGCCGTGCACGGATGGTTGAACACTCGGTTTCAGGGCAGGCACCAAATTCTTGATTGGTTCGATTTCATGATTATGTTGGATGTGGCACGCGCCCCAGGGGAGCATTTTGCCACCTCCGGCTTGATCGCTGGGAGTAATCTCGATGAACATACTTCTTTACAATCCGGATAACGAAATCACCAACAATTTCATGCCGCACCTTTGGATGTTTCTGCTGCGATCGCTGACTCCTCCAGGCCATCAAGTCTTCCTGGTGGACGGCAACGCACAACGCTTGAGCGCCGGCGAACTGGTGCAATACGTAAAAGAGAAACGTATCGGGCTGGTCGGAATCGGTGCCATGACGCGCATGGTTCGCAAAGCGTACCTCATGGCCGATGCGGTGCGCGCCGCGGGAGTGCCGGTCGTAATGGGGGGCCCGCATGTTACGGAGGTCCCGGACGAGCCGCTGGGGCGCGACGGGGGGCCGCGCCATGCGGACGCGGTGGCTCTGGGCGAAGCCGACAACACCTGGCCGCGAATTGTAGCCGACGCGGAACGTGGGGAGTTGAAGGAGATTTATGCCCCGGTCGATGCAGCGGGCAAGGAGGTCAAGCCTTCTCTCTCGGACTATCCTGAGATTCCATGGGATCAGATGGATTTGGACCAGTTTAACCTGGTGGGGCATTTTCCCAAATGGGCGCGCCGGTTACTTTCACTGGCGGGCATGACGTGGCAGAGCTTCCACATGGTGCCGATTGAATCCGGCCGGGGCTGCCCGTACGGTTGTGAGTTCTGCACGGTCACGGGTTTCTTCGGAGATTCCATCCGCTTTCGTTCGAATGCCAGCGTGGTGGACGAACTTCTGAAGCTCAAGCAACTGGAAAAGCGGCAAAAGGGGAAGATCGCCGTCTTCTTCATCGACGACAACTTCGCCATCAATCCCAAGCGCACCAAGTCGCTGCTGCGTGACATCATCGCGCGTGATGCCCAGGTGCCCTGGGTGGCTCAAATCAGTATGAACCTATTGCGGGACGAGGAACTGGTTTCGCTCATCGCCGAAAGTGGCGGCAAATGGATCTTCATGGGGCTCGAGTCCATTGACCCCGAGAACCTGAAGAGCGTGCGCAAAGGATTCAACAAGCCGGAAGAGTACAAGGCGATTCTGGAACGCCTCGAGCGTTACGGCCTTTACGCAATCACTTCCTTCATCTTCGGTATGGACAGCGATTCCCCCGGAGTAGCGCAGCGCACTCTCGATGTCATTCGCACCTGGCCGCCGGGGCTCCCGGTTTTTGGACTTCTGACGCCTTACCCGTCGACGCCCCTCTACGACAAGCTCGCGGCGGCCGGCCGCCTTACCCACCCTAAGCACTGGTTAGAGTTCAAGCCCTTTACGATGGATTTCTCGCCCCTGGGGATCTCTCCGGAACAAGCGGAGGAGGAACTCCGGCAGGCCTGGGAATCATCCTATAAACCGGAGACGAATAGCGCCGCAATTGACCGGCTGGCATCGGGATCCCTCCCGGATCGAATTATTCATTTGCTCGGCCGTCTGGCCTTCCGCGGAATTTACTTCCCGCAAATGACGCGCAGGGATTGGACGACGGTACTTTTCCAGAATCGTCGTTCCATCCTGCAGGTTATTTTTGAGGCGTTGAGCTACCGGTATAAACCTCAGCCCAGAGAACCATTTTCGGTCGAAGGGCCGGAACTTGCGGAGCCGTCCGTTTGATACGAAGCACTGCCGACGTCGCAATTACTCTCGGGGCGCCATGCTTTGCGATCCCGAGGGTGTTCGAGTGAGCGCCTGGCGCGTTGCCTGGAGAGTATCGATCAGCGATTGCCCAGGGAGCTTGCGGACGATCGGTTCGATGATCCATCCGAGCCCCCTCGGCACATCGCGCGTCAGCGAAATAGCTCTGCATTCAACATACACACCACCGTCGCGCTCCTCGAATCGCCAATAGGAATCGAGTCGCCACAAGAACCCGTAGCCCGTATCCGGGGCCAGCCTCTTCTCGTTCGACTTTCCGGCGGCTTCCACTTCTGAAATCCTGGTGGTGTAAGAGCGGCAAAACCAGCGCATGCGGCTTAAGGGCGTATAGTGTACGTCGTGCTCGGTATCGAGCACGACCGTGATGATTTTCTTCTTGCGAAGTCGCAGATAGATTCTGAAATCGTTGCCCTGATGGCTCAGGAGCTTTGAGTCGATCACCTCAGGCTTATAGATATTCTTGTGGTTATCGTAGTCCTGGACCAAAGCAAGCGTTTGTTCGACCGTCGTGCCGGGGATCCATGCGGCTCCGACCCAGTCATGAATCAGACCGTCCGGCACTCGTACAGGCTCGTTGCCCACCCATAGTTGCGCCACAATCTGCCCCTTGCGAACCTGCTGCGCTCTCTCGGAACTGACGTCGGACCACAGAAAGGGCTTACTGCCGTCTTGCCCCGGCGTCATTTTGGCTTCGGCTTCGCGGATGTATGCTTGAAAAGCCTCGCTAGTCTGAGGCGTCAACTGGACGGGTTCAGGACGTTGCGACATGAGATTGCCGCCCTTCCTCGGGTGCGTTCCCTCCAAGGATTATACTCGTTCATGAGTAGTGAGGCATAATCAAAGGGCCATCGAAGGCAAACGGCTAAGGCGTGTTTGGCTGTCCAGCCGAGCTCCCAAATGATTCTTGCCAATTGAGCAGTATTGACCAGACTGGCTCTGTCCTGGAGCACAGTATGTAAACTGGCTTCCTATAATGCTGGGGGGGCGGCCACGGTAGGACAACAGACCAATCGGGTCTTGTTGGTTGACGACGAACCTGTTTTCCGAAAGCTATTCAATCGCGGATTCCGGAAATAACTACCCCTGCGCAGCGTACTCTGGGCACGACCACAATCGAATCTAGGAGGTTCAACCATGAGACGGGAATGGGGAATGACCCTTCTGGTAGCGGCCAGCGTAGTGCTCTTTCTTGCGCCGCACCAGGTTCTCGCACAGGCTTGCCAGGATGAAATGTCCATGGTGGATTCATCCAAACAGGCCTTGCTGGAACTCACGGGGACGGTGAAGAAGGAAAGCCTCCAGGATTTTCAACGCCTTAACCACCAGAAGAGTGTGCTGAACAAGCTCACCGTTCACGACAGTATGTTAGGAGGACTGGTAAGCTGTCTCGACAAGGCCGCACAAGACACGACGGCGCCCAAAGAACAAGCGGAGGCAGCAAGAGCCCAGCACGATGCAGCCGCCAAATTGCAGGAAAAGATCCAGCACGCACGAGCCGCCATCAAAGATGCGCAGGCGCCGAAGGACGCGAAAGCTCTTACCGAGAAACTAGACTTGACGTCCTGAAAATCAATTCCTCCGCCACCAGGCACGGCGCGTGCCTCCGCATTGTTCAGTCCGGGGCGCACCGCTGACGCTCTCGAGCGCGGCAGCTTGCCCCCGCTCCTTCGCGGATCATGCGACGCTCAATTGGGGCGCATCGCGGCGTCCGCCTTAAACTCCATACCCAAGTCGTCTAAACGGTCGAGCGCGACGCGGGCAGCTTCAACCTGATAGGTGGGCCCGAGGGCGTAGGCCGCATACATTATCGGCCAGACGTACCACAAGATGGCGCTTTCCGGGTAAGGGAAGATGCCGAAACTTTCTAACCACATTCCCACGCTAGCTACGGAGGTCCCCAAGATCGCCACGACATAGGCCCCCCAACACTTGGTGACGAAACCCCACCCCATCTGGACCAACGACCTGCGAAGGCTGCACAGTCCAAATCACGGTTTGCTATGACTTCACCTTCATCTGCCCATTTCCACTCGGCCCGCTCGGGTCAGGAACCAATTGCAGCGGGAATTCGGCCAACGCCACTCTGACTCTTTCCGGCACTTCCGAAATGATCATTGCCCACTAGCGCGGATTTCTGGGCGCTCCCCGACGGCGAAGATCGCTGGCGGGTGCAAGTACCACTTGGAGAATTGTCGGCCGCGTGACTACGACGGCCGTGTCGTCCCGCGCCCGGCCTTATTCACTGTAGGGTTTGTCGATCTTCCAACTTTGGTAAAATACACCGCCGGGCAGACTGCGTCCCTTGGGCAAGGCTGCATCACTCGAGTTGACCGAACCTGCAAGTAGTCGCTGCCGCGGCCCCTGACCAGGCGCGCCTGAAGAAAAGAGGGAACATGCGATCGCGAGTTCTGGGTCTTTTGATTTTGCTACTGGCGCCGTGTCCGGTCGAGTTAACAGCCGAGGAAGCAGTCACCGGCCCGTCCACAGTGTACATCGTTCCATTTTCTCATCTGGACCTTTTCTGGCTGGGGACACAGGAGGAATGCTTAAGCCGAGGCAACCGCGTTATTACAAGGGCAATTCAACTGGCGGAGAAGTATCCGGACTTCCGTTTTCTCCTCGAAGACGACGATTTCGTAGCCAATTTCGTGGACTCGAGCCGCGGCTCAACCGAACTCGAGTCATTCATGCGGCTGGTGAAGGACGGCCGCATCGAGATCGCACCGAAATGGGCGGCCATTTATCAGAATCTGCCCCGCGGCGAGGCTTTGGTGCGAAACGTGGTTGTTGGGAAAGCGTATGCGCGCGAGGTTTTCGGCGTTGATCCGAAGGTGGCGCATCTCGGGGACATTCCGGGCTTCACGCGCCAGTACCCGCAGATCCTCAGCAAGGCGGACATACCGTACGCGATGCTGACGCGCATGTTCCCGCCTGACCGTTCGCTCTTCCGCTGGAAGGCGCCGGACGGCTCAACCACGCTCGCCTGGCATGCCATCAAGGGATACGGTTGGGGTGCAGACCTTGGCCTGCACGAAGACCTGAACGAGCAGCAACTGGCGGCGGTCAGCCGCGAGGTGAAGGAAGTACAGGCAACCACGTCCGGCCCGCTGTATATGGGCTGGGGCACAGACCTTTGGGCCCCCAACCAGAAGCTGATTGAGAATGTCGCAGTGCTGAACGAGCATCTGTCGCCGAACCACTTTCGCCTGGCGACCGCAGACGAGTATTTCCACGCTGCGTCGGCCGCCAAGGACATCCCTGAGTTGTCCGGTGAGATAACGGGATCGTGGGGTAATCTCACGGTTTCGATGGTGGGGCTGTGGCCGCCGGCGATTGCCGCCACGGATACGCTCGTCAACGCTGAAAAGTTCGCGGCCATCAATGATGCGCTGGGTTATTCCACCTACCCCGGCCAGCAGTTCGAATCGCTCTGGAGAAGTACGCTGAAATCAATGGACCACAACAACGACGGTCAAGGGGGGGAGATTGGGGATGAGCGAAAGGTGGGCTATGCGCAGGAGACCTTGTTGACTGCCGGCCAAATACTCCGCGACTCGCTTCGCAACATTGCGGAGCGCGTCGAGCACCCGTTTCCGGTGAGTACGCCGATCGTGGTGTTCAATCCGCTAAGCTGGACGAGGGACGACCTCGTCAAAACGCACGTGGCGCTGTACGGCGACGTCGCGCCGGGGGCGATCGAGGATTACAAGAAAGCCATGCGCCTGGTGGACGAGAAAGGAACAAGCATCCCCTTTCAGGTTGAACAATACAGCGAGTGGAGTTCACGCGCTCTGGACCTGATATTCATCGCGCAGGGCGTACCATCCCTGGGTTACAACACGTACTATCTCGTGCCTGCCGATAAGCCGGACGCCTTTCCCAATGCGTGTGAAGTGAAACTTGAGTCCGACGCGGAGGTCAACCGGACGAGCCATCGGACGGGATCCGACGTGGTGGAAAACGAGTATTACCGGGTCGCGATCGACCGCGCCACGGGCCGCCTGGAGATCTTCGATAAGGAATTGAACCGCACAGTGGAAAAGAACGTCGAAGTTGCCGCTAGCGAAGAGCGCGGTGGAGACGATCTCAGTGTTGTGGCTCCCACTGGCCGCGCGATTGTCGACGTGATGGATAGCGTGGAACTCGAGGAGAACGGTCCGGTTCGCACGGTAATGCGAATAACCGGCGAGTTGGCCGGAATGCGACTCATCCAGCGAGTGGCGTTGTATCGCGGGGTGAAAAAGCTCGACCTGGAGAATTCTCTGGACTGGGTGCCCGGCAGATCGATGAATGTCGAGCAGGTCTTTCCGCTGCCGCAGCCGAACGGGGAAGTGCGTTGGGGAATTCCCTTTGGGACGGCGACAGCCGCAGACATGATGCCCAATGCGGGGCCGCGGGCGGGCGACGAGATGCCTCGTGATGTCTGGAGCAAATGGCGGCAGATTCAAGACTGGGTGTTCGCCGGCAGCAGGGATTGGGGGTATACCGTTGCGGCCGATCATCAGTTCCTGACCGTCGATGACGCCTCGATTCGCGCCGGCATGCTGCGAGGAACCCTCTACAGTCCGTTACGCGTGGTGCGGCAAGGACAGCCGGCTCTGAGCGTCTGGCCACAGCCCGGTAAGTATGTGTTCCATTATTCCTTCACGTCCGGCAGGGGCGACTGGGCCGCGGCGAAATCCTGGCGGGCGGGAATGGGCTTCAATGCGCCATTGATTCCGGTCGCCGCAGTCAACGAACTGTCTAAGAAGCCGCTTCCGCCGGCGCGTTCGTTCCTCTCGATCGACGCTGAGAACCTTGTCGTTACCGCGCTGAAAAAAGCAGATCGGGACGGGGAGGTTGTTGTGCGGGTCTTTGAAATCCGCGGTGACGCTGCCGAAAGCCCAATTCGATTTCTCGGTCGGGAGCGAAGTTTTCGGGCCGTGAATCTGCTGGAAGAGAACCTGCCCCAGGGCCTGCAGAACGTGCTTCACGTGCAACCCTACGAGATCGGCACCATCAAGTTTTCGGTAGTGTCCCAATCTAAACGGTAGCGCCGACCTTTAGGTAGGCAGATGCTGGCCAAAAGGCCAGCGCTACGGCGAAAGCAGGACACTACCAAGTTTTCGGCTCGGTAGAGAGGCCAGGGGAAGGGCGCAAGATCATCCGATTCAGTCTTCGAGATCGATTCCGTCACCCGTGCGCACTTCCCCGGGCGTGAGCACGGTCGCGTAGACTCCGGCGCACTTGTTGTGCTGCTGAACGACACACTTCAAGATTTGGGGGGCGGGTTCGGCGGTGGTGGGGTCGAGCGATATGATGACGCAGCGCTGGTCTACCTTGATCACGGCGACGCGCGCACGGTCGCCCAACCGCAAAACACGGCCGACCCACTTCAACTCATCGAAGGCCGCACCACCCTCGAGGTTCACCAGCAGGTTGGGCCGAAAGCGCCACGGGTTGGCCTCGGTTTGAGATTCCTCGGCAATGCGTTGGACAGTCTGCTCGCTGATGAGGGAGACGTTGGCGGCATCGAACGAGCCGCGATGGTCTCTAAGCAGGAAGACCGGTTTCCCGAAACGCTTTTCGATGGCCTGCCGAAGCTCGCTGCTCGCGACCGGCCAACGTTCGCCGGCAGGCGTCGAGACCGTCACTGCGATGTCCGGCGTACCCGGCTTTTCGACCGAAGTCTGCCAACGGAGAAGCTCCGGCATCTCCCGCGCCGTGAGCCACGGGAAATCGCTACGCGACTCAGCTTGTACAAACGCAAAGCGACGATCCTCCTGGAAACCCTGAAGGGTCAGAGGCAGAGAAGCGTATGCCTCACCTCGCATGGACTTGACCGGATACCTCGCCACCAGGCGAATGACGCCGACCCTCCGCATAGTCCTGCCTCCTTCGAAACCCCTCGGAGTATTGTATGCCAAAAACGTGTGCGGGATCGGCACTCGTGCGTACTCACCGTGGGTGGCGCATACGTCCCGACGCTTGTTGTCGGGACGTATGCGCCTCTTTGGCGACAGAGGGGCGCAGACATGCCGAAGAACGGCACGTCTGCGCCACCCGAGTTGCGCGAAAGGCGCAGACATGAAGAGCGATGTGTGCGCCGCCCGCGCGTTTTGACTCTCGGCTGGCTCTGATGGTCCTCCAAAACGACCCCTCACCCGTCACGCTCCGGCTGATGACAGCGCCGGAGCGTGACACCCTCTCCCCAAGGGAGAGGGCTGCTGCTGTGGGTTTGGCTGGCGCACAGCGAAGCCGTGTGTATTGCTGAGCCTTGGCACATCAAGACCGCAGAGCTTCGCTCTGCGCGAGCCGCACTTGTTCGTTCACCAAACCCAAGCGGCCATTGCACTCGAAGGAGGTCACGGGTACAATGACCGTAGGGCTCAGAATCAAAAACGAAAATTCCCGATAATGTTGGTCGTGAGGGGAAGGTCCCAGGAGGACCAGAGATGAAAAGCATTAGATTGTTCCTTTCGGTACTGCTCCCAGTAGCTTTGCCATTGTGTTCTGCGGCCCCGGCGGGCTCGAATGCAGACAATGGCTTCGACCTCGGAAACCTGGATAAGAGCGTGGCAGCCTGTACGAACTTTTACCAGTTCGCGGACGGAGGCTGGATGGCTCACCACCCCATTCCCCCCGCTTATCCGACTTGGGGCACTTTTAACGAGCTGCAGGAAAGAAACCGAGGCGTTCTGCGTGAGATTCTCGAATCCGCCGCGAAGGCCCACGCTCCTGAGGGCAGCAATGAGCAGAAGATAGGCGACTTTTACGGAAGTTGCATGGATGAAAAAGGTATCGAAGCTGCCGGGATCAGTCCCATTGAGCCGGAGATCGATGAAATTGAGAAGATCGGGAACTTAAAGGACCTCGAAAGCCAAGTCGCCCGGCTGCAAGGTCATGGCGTTGGCGCTTTGTTTGAAGTAGGGTCCACCCAGGATTTCAAGAACAGTAGCCAGGTCATTGGGGATCTCGATCAGGGTGGATTGGCTTTGCCGGACCGGGATTACTACACGCGGGAGGACGAAAAATCGAAGCAGGTAAGGGAAGAATACGTGAAGCATGTTGCCCGCATGTTCGAGTTGATGGGCGACGGTCGAAACCAATCTGCCGCCGAAGCCCAAACCGTGATGAGCATTGAGACGCGGCTTGCCAGGGCTTCAATGACCCTTGTTCAGCGCCGCGACCCCCAGGCGGTCTATCATCCAATGAGCCCCTCGGCCATCAAGACGCTTGCTCCCGCATTCTCCTGGGACGATTACTTCGCCACCAACGCGTTGCTGGGTAAGGGCGATCTGAACGTTGACGCGCCCGATTTCTTCAAAGAGACGGGAGAAATGCTGAAGTCCGTTCCCATCTCTGATTGGAAGACTTACTTGCGTTGGCATCTCATTAATACCGCCGCCCCCGCACTCTCTCAAAAATTTGTGGATGAGGATTTTCACTTTAAGGGCGCCGTGTTGACGGGCACGGAGCAAAACCTGGAGCGCTGGAAACGCTGCGTCCGCTCCACGGATAGGGGGTTGGGAGAAGCGCTGGGTCAGGCCTATGTCAAGAAGGCTTTTCCGCCGGAAGCGAAGGCCCGGGCGCTTGAGATGGTTCAAAATCTCGAGTCTGCCCTGCGAGAGGATATTTCGACTTTGCCCTGGATGGGACCGGAGACCCGCAAACAGGCTTTGATCAAACTTGCCGCCATCCGGAACAAGATCGGCTACCCTGATAAGTGGCGTGACTACACGGCGCTCGAAATCGACCGCGGCCCATACGTCGAAAACACATTTCGGGCGGCGCGTTTTGAGTTCAACCGCCAACTTGCAAAGATCGGCAAGCCCGTGGACCGCGACGAATGGGGCATGACGCCGCCCACGGTAAACGCTTACTACAACCCGCAGCTCAACGAGATCGTGTTTCCGGCCGGAATCCTCCAACCGCCCTTCTTCAATCCCCAGGCTGACGATGCGATCAATTATGGAGGGATGGGAATTGTGATCGGCCACGAAATGTCCCACGGATTCGACGATCAGGGTCGCCAGTTCGACGCGCAAGGCAATCTGAAAGACTGGTGGTCGCCCGCCGATTCGAAGGATTTTAATAGCCGCGCGGCGTGCGTCATTAACCAGTTCGATGGGTATTTTGTGGAAAAGGACCTGCACGAAAACGGGAAACTGGTGGTGGGTGAGAGCATTGGAGACCTGGGAGGATTGGCCATCGCTTATCGGGCTTTCGAAAAAACCATGGAAGGGAAGCCGCGCCCCGCGAGTATCGATGGGTTTACGCCCGAACAGCGCTTCTTTTTAGGCTACGCTCAGATTTGGGCTAGTAACCTGCGCCCCGAATACGCCCGTTTGATGGCCAATACCAATGAGCACCCCATACCACGCTTTCGAGTGGACGGCCCGCTTTCCAACATGCCCGCGTTCGCAAAAGCTTTCCAGTGCAAGCCCGGCGACCCCATGGTCAGGCCACCCAACGCGCAGTGCCGGATCTGGTGATGCTTGGGAGAAACGCGGGTGGCTGGAAAAACCGGACCCTGCCTTTCCTCGCGAATCCGGGTTGCTCCGCAGAGGTCTAGCATCGCCTCAATCGTGCTACGTTCCTCCCAAGACGTTCCTTCGCTTCGTCATTCTTGCACTGCCGCCGGAGTCGCCGAGCGCCGTAATGCCGACCGAACCGGCCCTTGATTTCCTGACATTTCGAGATATACTGCTTGTAGTTCAGCTAACTTCTACCTCTCGTGAAAATTGGATTCTGGCAAGAACCATGACCGTATCACTTTCACGGAGCAGGCCGGCGCGAACGGATTCGTTTTTGCCCGAGATGTTGCGGACCCGAGGAAGGGCGCCTACATCGCGGCCCAAGGCGTCGCGACGTATGCGCCACTCGCGGTTTTCTGTTCGCAGCTGCAACCGAAAGCATAAGTCTTGACACAATGTAAGATTAGATTTAATCTAACTTCCTCATGGACGCCGAGGCGATTAAGAAAACCCTGGAGGGCAGCGGGTTGCGGTGCACGCCGCAGCGCTACGCCGTGATGGCATTTTTGATGAAACAAACCAGTCATCCCACGGCTGCGGAAATCTTCCGAAGCGTGAATCGCGCCGATCCGCGCTCGTCAAGGGCCACGACTTATAATAATCTGCGGGACCTGGTTGAGGCGGGTCTGGTGCGGGAAGTGGCCGTGGAAGGCCGCGCGGCGCGATTCGACGCGAAGGGCATGCGGCACCACCACTTTATCTGCGACCGCTGCGGCACGGTCGAGGACATGGAGTGGTACGACGTGCCCCGGCCTCGCTCGGGCTCCCTCGGCAAGCGGATGCTTCGCGAGTGCGAACTCATTTTCCGGGGGCTCTGCGCGAAGTGCGCTCCGCGGCGCGCTTCCCGTAGCGCTGACCTTTAGGTCAGCACGGCGAATGCCGACCTAAAGGTCGGCGCTACGAATGTCGCGGGTGGCGCATACGTGCCGAGGTTCCTTGTCGGCATGTATGCGCTTCTAGGGACGAGCAGGGCGCAGACATGCCTCGAGACGGCACGTCTGCGCCACCCGCGCGTAGGCGTGTAGATACCGGATTAATGGCGCTCGCCGGCCAGCGCGGCCGGCGGCGATAGGGTGAATAAAAAAACAGGAGGCATACATGGATAATCAACTTACTGCTACAGCGGGGACGGTTGCTCCCGCTACGGA
>JBELAJ010000156.1:0-15964 GCA_049508935.1 Terriglobia bacterium
TATTGCGGCGATGACGCCCGACACTCTCTTCATATGGACAACATGTTAGCACGGACGCCGCGCAAGAGGCCCCTCGTAGGGGCGGTTCGCGAACCGCCCCAACACGTTACTTTTGCGGCGTGGGCTGCGTGGGCTGCGTGGGCGGAGCAGCGGTCGAGCCCATCTGGTCATACACGCGTCGAACGGTGACAGGTCCTTGCAGGGAAGAGTTCTCAAGCCGAGAAACGACAGTGAGCTGCTTGGCGTCGTCACTCACGCGAAATGACTGTGTAAGTTTGGTGCCGTGCTCCAGTTTCGTTTCTGCCTGCAAGGTATCGCCTTGCCATTCGGTTTTGGTTGAGGAGATCTTCTTGCCGTTGTCATCTTTGTCGTCGTGCTTCTTGCCGTCGAGGTAAAGGGTTTGGGCGTGGCCGGCGTCATCGGTCACCACCAACTGGCCGGATTTTTGGTCGACTTGCAGGAACTTCGGGGTTTGCCCAAGACGGTCCCAGTCCTCGGCGCTCACGGTGCTTCCACGATTGGCCTGTTGTCCTCCCCGTCGGCCCATGCCGCCACGGCCCATGCCGCCGCCTCCCGGCCAACCGCCCCCGCCGCCCGGGTATCCGCCTCCGCCGCCGGGGTATCCGCCTCCGCCACCCGGATATCCGCCCCCGGCCCCGCCGCCGGGATTCCCGCCACCGCTGTTGGCGGTTGTGCGCTGGTTGCTCTGCGCATCGGTGATCTTCTGCTGTGCATCGTCGCTTTGGTCTTTGTTGAATTGCCAATGGCCGCTCAGGTTCGCCTGGCTGTCACCCGCGCGGGCCGCGCCCGGCAGTGACATGGCCAGCAAGATCGCTGCGCCACAAATCAGGCCCATTAGCGCAAAGTTATAGGTCCTTCGCATGAGTCGTTCACCTCCCAACAGTAAAGTCCTTGTCCCTACTCTTACGATTCAGCGCCTGCGGCGCTGGTTGTACGGAAATCAGTCAGCGCTGACCGCCGGGTCTTCACCCAGCATGCTGACCTGAAGGTCAGCGCTTCGCGGGAGCGGGGCGCTCCCGCGACTGCGGGCGAGACGCCCGCACCACGTGTCTAACTGCCGCCGTGCGGAGTGCGTGGGGGCGGCTTGACTACAGCCATGGGCAAGCGCGTGAAAGCGACGCGGGCTGTCCCTGGTTCAAGTACGTTCACCTGCACGGTATAGCGCCCTACCGGAAACTTTTCCAAGGGGATTTGCGCAAAATAAGTAGTCTTGGGCGAGGCGCCTTTTTCGACTTTGGCGTTGAACGGCCCGGCCTCGGCAAATTTCCTTCCGTGGCGGAGGAAAACAAAAGCCACGGAGGGCGCCGGAACGGCGCCCGTCGAAGCGCCTTGGGTAGTCGCCGCCGGCGGCTTGCCCGCGTAAGATTCCAGGTAAACCGAAAGGGTCTGGTTGGTGCGAAACACCCGGGTCACACTGGGCAGCACGGTATGATTGCCCACCTGGAGCGGCGCGTTGCGGTCGCGATCGAATCGCGTGCGCGGGAGTTGCTCGGAGGGCCGCACTTCGTTGGATAAGACGACCGTGCTCAAGTTCAAGCCTTCCTCGGAGACATCCGGCAGGACGAGCGGCGCCTCGAAGGTTCCGAGCTTGCCGCCTTCATTCTCCCGAGCCACGACTTTCAGATTGTATTTGCCCGGCGGCAGAGTGATTTCGCCCTCGTACAGAAGGTTGCCGCTGGTGACTTCCTCAAAGGATTCCTCCGTCATCTTCACTGGAAGCGTGTCATGCAATCCGCCGGCGACATGGTTCTGCGCGTCGGTGAAGCGCCAGGCGAAGTCGAATTCAGTCTCATGCTTGCCGGACTTCTTGAGGAAAGAGACCTCGGAGCCCGGAATCTTGGCGGCCAGAACAACCGTGTATTTCTTATCGGGGCGGCGGAAGTAGGCAGTCTCAATCGCAAACGGAAGATCCACGAAGGGCACATCCAGATCCATCACCTGCTGAAGCTGAACTTCCTTGTCCTCGCGCGTCAATTGTCGAAAGTTCTTGGGAGCAAAGTAGCCGGGCCGCGCTTGGAGCTTCAACCCGGGTCGCGACACTTCCACGCGAATGTGCCGGAAGCGGCCGTCCGAGCGTTTGTTGGTGGGCGAGTAGCCGATCAAATAGTAGCTGGAATTCTCTTTTTGGACCTCTTGGAAGGCGGGCGAGAAATCGTTGAGGTCGTAGAAAAACTTTCCGCCCGTGTCGGTGGAGAGCGAGGCAAGCGTTTCGCGGCTTCCCTGCAAGGAGGAAACCTGCGAGGCGTGGGCCGAGCCCGAATAGATGGCTGTGCCGGAGGGACTGGACGACGAAGCATCGCCGCCCGGAGGCAGGGCCAGCAGGCCGCGCGCGTCCATGGTGTACAGCGAAACATCGGCTTGATTCGCGGCGTCGATGGTGGCCCGCAACTGCGCCTGGTTCTCCTGGCCGGTGCGCGAGATGCCGCTCGAGAAGTGAATCACGTTTTTGCGGCCCGGCACTTGATGAAGCATTGTGGCCAGGGATTCGATGGCCGCTAGTTTCTGGTCCGTATTGAAGATATTGAACTCGGTTTCATCCGGGGTAAACGCGTCGGAGACGTCCTGAGTGACGACTTCCATGCCGTTGGCGTCCGTCCCGCCGGCTTCACCGATCGCGCCCGCCGTCGCCAGGTTGGAGGATTCTTCGCCGACCAGAATAGTACGCAAGACCTTGGTGAGTGAGTCGCGATTGTTGGTGAAATCCTGCGCGACGCGAAGGTTCGAGGAATAGGTGACCACCGCGACGAGGTCCGCGGGCGTCATGCGATGGGCAACAAAATCACCCGAGGCTTTCAGGGCGCGCATCAACTCGTCGGGCTGCATGGAACTCAGGTCAAAGAAAAAAACCAGCAGGCGATGGTCCTGGAGCACCTGGTCGGCGTTGACTTCCGGCGGGAGTTTCGCTAAGTCAATCACCTGCGCGCGCTCCTCTCCGCCGGTGACCTGAGCCAGTTTCTCAACGTCTTCGAGGCTGAAGTCTGAAATGGTTTGCGGAACGCCGTCTTCGAGCACGCGAAAGTCCGATTGTTTCAAGTCGTTCACCGCTTTGCCGGATTTGTCATACACACGCACATCGACCAGCACTTCGTTGGTCTGGGTGCGCAGGATGAAGGCCTGTTGCGGGCTTCGGGAAGTCGCCGTGGGCGTGGCAGGCTTCTGCTGGGCCAGGAGGGCAGGTAGGCAGATAGGCAGGTAGGCAGATAGGCAGATGGCGAAAACGGCAATGGACAGGTAGGCAGATCGGCAGATGGGCAGGAGGGCAGATGGGCAAGTGGGCAGGTTGGCAGTGGTATTAGCCTTCCCTGCTGTCTGTCTGTTAGAACGTCCCGTTATCATTGTCGCCTTATTCCTGTTACCTGGGTCACGCGAGTCGCCTCGGAATCCACGAAGTTCCCCGAAGGGGAACAAGATCATTAGCCGTAGGTGAAACCTACGGACAGAGGGACGAGAGTAGAAGATATTCGACCCCGCAGTGGTCGAACATCCATGGACGATGCATCCCGTGGGTTTCACCCACGGCTAATGACCTTTCGGCCCCTTCGGCGCCGCTTAAAAATTAAACCGCAGCGCGGCGTTCAAAGAGCGCATGGCTGCGACGCTGGTCACCCAGCCGAAATTCTGGGCATTGATGGTTGTCGCCACGCCGGCGTAATTCGGGTGGTTGAAAATGTTGTTGGCGTTGATGCTGAACCGCCCGCGAATGCCTTTCTCGCGCGAGAAGGTAAAGAAGCGCCCCAGCGACATGTTAAAGGTCACCGAGCCCGGCCCGATAATGGTGTTGCGTCCCGCCGTGCCGAGTTCACCCGAGGCGGGCAGCGCAAACGCGCCGGTATCGAAGAACTCCAAAGTTGTCCTTTGTGAGCGCGGCAGGCTGACGGGAAGGCCGGTGGCATCCGGGCGCTCGGAAGCAAACACGCCCGATCCGTTGTTGTTGGACTGATTGCCGGCCACTTGCGCGGTCAGAGGGAGGCCGGTTTGCAGGGTAGTGACGCCGCTGATCTGCCAGTTGCCGATGATTCGCGCCGCAAAGCTGCCGCGATTCAGGAACCGGCGCTGTTCGCCAAAGGGCAGCTCGTAGGTGTGATTGACGACCAACTTCTGGCCGGCGTTGAAATTGGAAAGCGCGCGTTCCGCCTCGAGGTCGAAGCTGTTCTGCGGCACGTTGTGCCCATTGCTCCCAATGTTGGCCGCATCGTCAATCGACTTCGAAAAGGTGTAGAAGCCGCTCATCGAGAAGCCGCCATGAAATTGCCGGCGCAAAACCACCTGGAGGCCGTTGTAAATCGAGGCTGCGCCCGAAGTCTCATAAAGGAATTGCTGGACACCGGGGATGGAGGTTTCGTGCGAACCGGATGCGCTGGGGTTGACGCTATTGGGCGAAAGCAGCAAATCGAGCTTCGTTCCCTTGGTGCCGATGTACTGGATCGAAAGGACAACGTTGCGGACAATCTCATCCTCGAGGCTGAAGTTCCAGGTCTGGGCGTAGGGCCGGCGGAAATTCGAGTCGGCCGCGTAGGTATTGTGAATCGTGTTGGGAGAAAGAGCCGGGAAGCCGTTCTCGAGCGTCAGCGGTTGCTCGGGATTGGTGGTCAGCGTGGAGGCCTGCGCGAAGGGAGGCTGGTCCACCGTGTTGCTAACCATGCGCGAGTAGATGCTGCCATCGTAAAAAACCCCGTAGCCGCCTCGCATCACCAGGTGGTGTTGGATCCAGGGCCGGTAGGCAATCCCCAGGCGAGGCGAAAAGTTGTGCCAATCGCTGTGAATGAGCGAGCCAGGCAGAGAGCCGGGGTTGAGGCCGGTAATCACCTCCGGTGAGCTGAACCCGGGCCCAAAGGCTAAGTCCGACAGGTGTCCGGACTTTTCGTTGAACGGCTGGAAGTATTCGTATCGAAGGCCGCCGTTGACCGTCCAGTGGTTGCCGACGCGCCAGTCGTCCTGAATGAAAGAGGTGGTGACCCAGGTTCGCAGGTAATTGCTGGCGACGCCGAATCGGACGGAAGTGGTTTGGGGAAGGCCAAGGAGGAAGTCCGCGAAGTCAAAGCCTGTGCCGGGGACCGGAAATCCACTGTTGAAGTTGCTGGTGCTGTAGCCGGTAAAGCTGAACGTCCCGTCGGCATTCGGATCCGTCTTGGTGTTCTGTTGGACGCGGCGCAATTCCCCGCCCAGGCGAATGTTGTGCTTGCCGTGGTTCCAGATCAAAGCGTCGTTGGCGCGGATGGTTTGGGGGCGCGTGAGAGAGGCGAGCGGATCGTTCAAACCTCCGAAATTGGTGAAGCCGATGCTGGGGATTGCCCAATCGAAGGGATTGGCCGAAACGCCGGTAATACCGAGTTGCGCGGCAATGTCCTGCTGGAAGGCAAAGTCGTTCAGCAAGGAAGTGCGCATGCGGTTGAAGTTGAAGGAAAGCGTATTGACGAGGCGGGGATTGAAAGTGTGGGATTCATTGGCGCTAACGTTCTGACCGCGGCTCGAGGTGTGGGATTTCAAGTCGGGAAAGGCGGCGACCGACTGGCTGCTCGACCGGTTGAAGTAATACATGACGTTCAAGCTGTCCTTGGAGTCGATCTGCTGTGCAATGCGGCCCATCACTCGGTCATTTACCGAGGGTAAGGGAATCTGCAAATGAAAGTTCTGAACCTGCCCGGGGAGGTTAGGCAAAGGAATATAGGCCAGTAAACCTTGCGCCGCAGCGGAAATCCGCGAGGCCGGGATCGTGTTTTCGGGAAAGGGCGTACGTGCTCCCGTAGCACTTGTTAAGGGGTCATAGATGGTTGGAACTGTCCCCGCGTATTGCCCGGAGGCAATCACCGCGCCGGAGAAATCTCCGCTGCGCTCGACCGGTGTGGGGACTGTCGAGAAGCTGTCGAGCCCGGTCCTCCCGCGCTGCAAGTTGTAACTTGCGAACCAGCTTGTCTTGTTGCTGCCGTTGTAAATCTTGGGAATCACCAGCGGTCCGCCCAGAGAGAACCCGAAGGTTTCCTGGTAGGAGGGAATGCGAGGCGACTCGAGCACATTCAGCGGGTAGGGGTGAGCATCGAAGCCCGAATTCGTGTATTGCTCAGTAAGGTTGCCCCGGACTCGGTTTACCTGGGCGCGATTGTGGCCCCAACCACGCGCTCCACCACCACCGCCTCCGAAACCGCCGCCACCTCCGCCACCTCCGCCACCAGGTCCTCCTCCACCGGGACCGCCTCCGCCGGGTCCTCCGCCTGCTCCGAATGGGCTGCCTGTGCCCCCTCCAAAGCCGCCGGGACCACCACCAAATCCCATGCCTCCACCGCGCATTCCCCTGCGTCCGCCGCGGCCTTCCCCAGGGGTTGCGACGTCACCCACCCCGCCGCCCAGCAGGAAAGAGTTGGCCGCGCTTGTGGAGGCGTCGGGGTTCTCCGGCATGGCCTCGCCGGCCGCAGCGTTCTCTGCACCGGCGCTTTGCGCAGCGCTATTTTCCGTGATGCGGAGCACTCCTTCCTCCCCTCCGCCGCCTTCGCCAAAGGAATTCTCTGCAGCAAGAGTGAGTTGGCCGCGGTTCCGGGTTCTCGCCGGGAGCGATGCCAGGTTGCCGTTGCCGCGCCTTGGCGGGGCGCTTCCCTGGACATTCCCTTGAGATGCGGTGGCGCCTTCAGATATGGTAAGAACCATCGCCAAATTGACCTTGAGCAGCTTATCTGCTGTCACCGGAATCGGCTCGCGAACATCTGGCCGGAATCCCACCAATTCCAGAGTCAGACGGTAATTCCCCGCAGGTATGCCGGTGAACGTAAAGTTCCCATCCTCGTCTGTGAGAGTTTCCTTGCGCTCACCGGTTTGCGGATTTGCCAGTTGGACCGTGGCGGCAGGCACTGAAACACCGCCCGGGCCGCGCACGTGGCCAGTGATTGATCCGGTTGCAGCGGCTTGGCCGGAGAGCGATGAGGGCAGCATACAGGCTAACGCCCAAAGGGCACAGGAAATGACTAGGGTGCTCTTGAATTGAGTGGACATTCCGGGGTCGTTAACCTGCCGCTTGGTATTCTCTTTGTGGCTCCGTAAAGTTCCACAAAGCTGAGATTCAACGTCGAGGAGGCGAGAGCCGAGTTGCTTCTCCCACCCCTGTTCGCAGGTCGTTTTCAGCATGGCTAGCCGTCCTCGGATGCCTAAATATATAGTACTTTTGTTTCATTGCCTTAGCGTGATCACTCTGTTAGCATCCCGAATCGGAAAGCGGGAGGGCTGGTATTTCCTCCCCCCCCCAGATTGTCGTTGGCGGCCTAGGAGACCATGGCACTTCCAACCGAAGATACCCCCACAGACACAGGGCGGCGCTTTCGCCTTTATATCGTTCTGTCGCTGACGACGTTTACTCTCCTCGCGGGTGTTTCTCCTGCTCAGCAGAAGAAGGACACGCGCCCGCAGCGCGTCACCACACTGGAAACGATTCGGCAAGTCAGGGAACTGCCTTCCGAAAACGCGCGGTTTGGATACCCGATTCATGTGCGCGGCGTCGTGACTTATGTCGACAAAGCGCAGGGCGATCTCTTCGTTCAGGATTCGACCGCCGGCATTTATGTGAACTCAGACGCCACGGCCCTTCCACTGCACTCTGGCCAAACCGTGGAGGTCACCGGCATCAGCGGGCCCGGGGACTTTGCTTCCCAGATTGAGAATCCCAGGATTCAGGTGCTCGGTCAAGGTCCCTTGCCGCTCCCCAAGCGAGTCTCGGGGGAAGAGTTTGTCACCGGTTTCGAGGATAGCCAGTTTGTGGAAATCGAAGGCGTGGTGAGATCGGCAGCAGAAAGCCAAAACCGCTTGCTGCTGCACGTGGCCTCGGGGACTGTGATCATTCCCGTCTACGTGTTGAATTACAAACCCATCCCTGGAGATCTTGTAGGGGCCAAGGTCAATGTGCAGGGCGTTTCCGGAGGGACGTACAATCCGCGCATGCAGTTTCTCGGCGCCACCCTCCTCGTGCCGGGACTGAAGAATCTCAACATCGAAGAACCGGCCTCTGCGGACCCCTTTTCCATACCCTTGCGTCCCATCCACCTCGTGCAGAGACTGGCTCCGGTGGGGGCTTTCAACCAGGCTGTGCACGTTCAAGGGATTGTTACCTTGCAGCGCCTCGGACAGCGGATCTTCATACGAGACGCGCAAGAGGGCTTGGAAGTCGAAACGCGTCAAACAACTCCCTTGAGCGTGGGCGACCGGGTTGACGTTGTCGGATATCCTGCCGTGGGCGACTTCAGCCCCATGCTCCAGGACGCAGTCTATCGCAAGATCGGGTCCGGGTCCGACCCTCCTCCCCTGGCCGCGACTGCTGCCCAGGCATTGTCGGGAATCTATGATTGCGAACTCGTCCAGATTCGAGGACACGTGCTGGGCGTTTCTCTGCGCGGCAACCAAAGCTCACTCACCCTCAACTCGGACGGGGTCGTGGTTGAGGCCCAGATTGAGGGAGCGGCGGAACAGGCGGCGGTTGCGAAGGCCGGAACGGGCAGCCTCGTGCAACTGACGGGAATCTGCGATGTCAGGGTTGACGAGAACCGAAACCCCGTGGGGTTTGCGATGCTCCTGCGCGCCCCCAACGACATTGTGGTGCTGCAACAGGCGCCTTGGTGGAACCTGCAGCGCACTCTTTTCCTGCTTGGCATTACAGCCTTGGCGGTCGTCGGCGTCCTGGTTTGGGTGGGCATGTTAAGACGGCGCGTTGGACATCAAACGGAGACCATCCGGGCCACGCTGGAGTCCACCGCGGACGGAATCCTGGTGCTGGACGCTACTGGAAACATTGTTGCTCACAACACGAAGTTTGCCGAACTCTGGAACATCCCCGAGGCGGTCCTTTCCTCCGGCAATGACCGCAAATGGATGGATTACGTTCTCCCCCAGTTGAAAGATCCGGACGCTTTCCTCGGAAAAATGCGCAGTTTGTACGAGGATTCGGAGTCTTTGTGTGACGATCTGGTGGTGTTTAAGGACGGACGCATTTTCGAGCGCCATTCCGAACCCCAGCGCGCCTGGGGGAGGAACATCGGGCGGGTCTGGGGTTTTCGCGATATTACCGAAAGGAGGCACGCGGAGCAGGCCTTGGCGGAAAGCGAAGAGCGCTACCGCAGTTTGTTCCAGCGCAATCTCGCCGGCGTCTACCGCGTCAGTCTTGCGGGGCGGATTCTGGATTGCAACGAAGCCTGCGCGCGCATTTTCGGCTTCTCCACTCCACAGGAATTGGTGGGGCGGAACGCCTCGGACTTTTATTCCAGCCCCCTGTCGCGGGAGGGGTTTACTTCCAGTCTCAAAGCGCAAGGGGCTCTGAGCGATTTTGAGCAGTGTCTGCTAAAGAAGGACGGCACTCCGGTTTGGGTGCTGGAAACCGCCTCATTGATTAGAGACGGGGAAGAGCTGATCGAAGGCACCATGATCGACATTACGGCGCGCAAGCAAGGGGAAGCCGAGCTGCAAAAAGCGAAAGAGGCGGCCGAATCCGCGAGCCGCGCCAAGAGCGAGTTCCTGGCCAACATGAGTCATGAAATCCGCACGCCTATGAACGGCATTCTGGGCATGACCGAACTCGCGTTAAGCACCGACCTGAACGGCGAGCAGCGGGAATTCCTCACGATGGTCAAGGCTTCGGCGGACTCCCTGCTGACGGTGATCAATGAGGTGCTGGATTTCTCCAAAATCGAAGCCGGGAGACTGGACTTTGATTTGATTGAATTCAATCTGCGGGATAGTCTCGAGGAAGATGTTCGAATGTTCGTGTATCCCGCAGATCGAAAGAGTATCGAACTGATTTGCGACGTGGCTCCTGAGGTGCCGGACGCGGTGGTGGGGGATCCTACCCGTCTGCGGCAAATCATCGTCAACCTCCTCTCCAACGCGCTCAAATTCACGGAGCACGGCGAAATCCTGCTGCGGGTTGAAAAGGACGCATCGAGCCAAGATGATTCCATGCTCCACTTCTCGGTCCGGGACACGGGAATTGGTATCCCCTGGGACAAACAGCAATACATCTTCGAAGCCTTTGCGCAAGTTGATAGTTCCACCACTCGACGATTCGGGGGGACAGGGCTGGGATTGACGATTTCGGCGCGCCTGGTGGCGATGATGCACGGCCGGATCTGGGTGGAGAGCGAATTGGGGAAGGGAAGTACTTTCCACTTCACGTCGCGATTCGGGCGGGCCAAGGCAGGTGTGACGCCGAAGAAGACCTCGCCCGTGACTCTTCACGGCGTGCCGGTTCTGATTGTAGACGACAATGCGACGAATCGGCGGGTGATGGATGAGACGCTTTCTTTCTGGGGCATGAAAACCTGTGTGGCGGCGGACGGTTTTCAAGCCATGATGACACTGAGACACGCCCAGGAGAGTGGCAATCCCATTCCTCTCGTGCTGACCGACGCTCACATGCCGATGATGGACGGCTTCCGCTTGGCGGAGGAAATCAAGCGCGATGCGAACTTGGCCGGCACGCAGGTTACCATGGTGACCTCGGGCGGACAGATCGGCGACGCGGCCCGCTGCCGCGAACTGGGAATAGCTGCCTACCTTACCAAGCCGGTCCGGCAGGCGGACCTGCTGGAAGTGATTGTCAGAGTTTTGGGCTCCAAGGTACGCACCGAGGCAACGACTCCGCTGGTGACGCGCCATTCCTTGCGGGAGAATCGCATGGGACTGGAAATCCTGGTGGTTGAAGACAACATCGTAAACCAGCGCTTGGCTGAGCACCTTCTGCGGAACAAGGGCCACGTTGTAACCATCGCTAACAACGGGCGGGAGGCGTTGGAGGTACTCGAGCGACAGCGTTTCGACCTCGCCTTGGTGGATGTGCAGATGCCCGAAATGGACGGACTGCAACTGACGGCTGCGATTCGGGAAAAAGAAAAAGGGACAGAGGAGCATTTGCCGATTATCGCTATGACCGCTTACGCGATGAAGGGCGATCGAGAGCGTTGCCTGGAAGCGGGCATGGACGATTATGTTGCCAAGCCGATCAATTCCAAGCAGCTTTTTGAATTGATCGCCGGCGTGCGAAGCACCGAGCTCAAGTCGTCGCTCGGCACGAAGCCGGGGGTGAAGCAAGAGATCCTCGATGAGCCGGCGCTCCTGGCGCGATTTGAAGGGGAGGTCGACTTGCTTCGCGATGTGGTCGGTCTTTTTGTGGACGACTGTCCGAGGTTAATGGACGGAATTCGAGGGGCTGTGGAACGGAGCGATGCTGGCGGGCTCGAGCGGGCTGCCCACAAATTGAAGGGGACAGTGGCGAATTTCTCGGCCCGAGCTTCTTATGACGCGGCCCTGTGTTTGGAAGTGATGGGCCGCGAGGGTCATCTCGAGAAGGCCCGCGAAGCTCTGGCCACGCTCGACACGGCCATCGAGGAACTGAGGCCCGTCTTGATTAATTTAAGTGGCGGCATAAAAGCATGAAAATCCTGGTGGCCGAAGACGATCTTGTAACAGGCCGGATGTTACAAACCTATCTGGTGAAGTGGGGTTATGAGGTCCAAATCGTGACCGATGGCCTGCAGGCGTGGCGAATCCTTCAGCAGGAAAATGCCCCTCGGCTTGCCCTTCTGGACTGGATGATGCCGGAAATGGATGGCATGTCAATTTGCCGCGAGGTGCGACGGCTTAACATCCAGCCTTATATTTACTTGATTCTCCTGACCGCCAGGCGATATCAGGAAGACGTGGTGGCCGGACTCGAGGCCGGGGCGGATGAGTATTTGACGAAACCCTTCGACCCTTATGAGCTCAGGGCGCGTCTGCGCGCCGGAGCCCGGATTGTGGAGTTGCAGGATAGCCTGATTCAGGCGCGAGAAGAGCTTCGCGAACTGGCGATGCACGATCCCCTCACCCATCTCTTGAATCGTCGCGCCATCATGGATATCCTGATGGCAGAATTGAGCCGCGCCGCGCGCGAACAAAAACCTCTCACCGTGATGATGGTGGACATCGATCACTTTAAGTCCGTCAACGACAAATTTGGGCATCCGGCTGGCGACAGCGTTCTCTCGGAAGTATCCAGGCGGCTGAGGGGGTCCACACGAGGCTATGACAATGTCGGCCGCTTTGGGGGAGAGGAGTTTCTGGTCGTGGCCCCCGGTTGCGATGCAGCGTCCGGCCTGGCCCAAGCGGAGCGGCTTCGCGCAGTGGTCAGCTCCCAGCCGATAACAGTCAAAGACATCTCCATCAATGCCACGGTCAGCGTGGGAGTAGCGACCTCCCACGAGCTCACGGCGCAGCATATGGAAACCCTCCTCTCTGCCGCTGATAAGGCCCTCTATCGCGCTAAGGAGAACGGCCGCAATCGCGTCGAAGGAGAAAGTTCAACAGTTCTTCTCTCTGCGACGCTCGGCCCGCCTGTGGGCGCCCTCCCTGAATAGCCCAATGCTCTGGGCGTCCGCGCTACTCTGGCTTCTCAATTGACCTGCCAAGTTTGGGAAATTTCTACATTCGGCATGCAAGTCTGCCATAGCGCTCGCCGCGCCGTGCTCGGGCTAGGCCTGTAACTTGTTGAATTATAAGGGTATTCGAAGGCAGAGATTGGCATCATTCTTGCCCCTCTCACTGAAGAGGCTTTCAGGTTAGCTGGAGGCTCTCCAACTCTGTTTAATGCAAGAGCCGATGACCATTTTGTACGTCGTACTATTTTTCCGCAAGACCAACTGCTCGTACCTGCCATGCCGGGGGCATTTCGCCAGAATTCGAAATGCCCCTCCCGCATTTTCTTTCTCTTTAACCCAAGCTCTTGGGCACGAGAATTGCTCTGTGTCAAACGGGGTGGCTCAAATGAACCGGCAAGGCTGAGTTTGCCTTGTCGTAGGACGTAACCGACCTGAGCCCTTGCGGAGTCCGCGATGCGTATGAAACTAAAGATGTTATTATTGGCAGCAGCGGTGATTCTTTTGGTGACGGGAAGCTTTTTGGCGCAAGAGAAGAAAGAAGAAGCACAAAGTCCCGCCGCCTCGAGTTCACAAGCAGCCCCTGCGTCCTCACCGCACAGCTATGAAATATCGCCAGAAGACGCAGCCAAGAAGAACCCGATCAGGTTTACCGATGCCTCGGTGGATCGCGGCAAGAAGGTATTTAAGACCCAGTGCGCGTTGTGCCACGGAGATAAGGGGGACGGGAAAGGTGACTTGGCCAAAGAAATGTCATTGACATTGCCCGATTTCACACAAGCCGACTCTTTGTCCAAGCGCACCGATGGCGAGCTTTTTGCCATCGTCGCCAGCGGGAAGGAACCTATGCCCAGCCAGAAAGGCCGAATGCCCGCGCCCCAAATGTGGAATGTGGTCAACTACCTTCGGGCGTTAGGTGGAAAGGTCCCTGCCAAAGCGACGGCAAAGGAAGCCGCCGACGAGAACATCGTCTTGATTCCCCAGTGACGCCTCGGCTCCGGTCGGCGCAGAGGTGAGCGCGAGACGTTCTATCCGAGCGGAATCATCCTACCCTGGCGCCGGGGAGTCCCGAGTTGTCCGAGGGACTCCCTTAACGAGCGGCCAATCTCTTGGCCAGACTCAGGATGACGTCTCGATCGGGCTCGGCCAGCCGGCTCAAGAGGTTCCTGAGCTTCAACAGGAACTGAGTATCTATCCCCTTGTCCCCGCCATCCCCAGTTAATTCTTCCAAGGTCTTCCTCGGCGTGAGATTTGGAGTTGGCGGAGCCTCGTCTCCGGTGAAAAAGAGCTGGTACAACGGAACATCAAGAACCCCGGCAAAACGCTCCAGGGTTTCGAGCGAAGGAACCGTGTGACCGTTTTCTACACGGGACACATAGCAGCGCAGTAACCCCGTACGTTCTTCGATATCCCCTTGCGATAATTGCTTTTGCTCACGAAGCTGGCGCAGGCGCGAACCGATCAACATAAATTTCCCCTCTTCTAATGTGTATTCTGCAAATACTCTTCACTGCCAATAACTACGATGCTAATTTTCGCTGGGAGGGCATGCTTCTTCAAGGGCACTGAGGTACCGGTACGGAGGTTGCGCGGGGCGAGTACCGTCGTCCTAGATTGCCTTCGATCTTCGGATTTCGATTTGCTCGCGACTTCTGAGCAATGACCCGGCCTCGCGAGCTCCCTCACGATGATATTAACTCCGGTGGTAATAATGAGCGCTAGCGCGGAGGTACGCCGTTGGTGTCCGTGGTGGTGGCGCCGGCCAGCGCCAGAAGCTTGGTAAAATACCGCTGGTTCAGCGGCAGATTCGCCACTTGTTGGGTCGAAAGCTGAGTATTGCCTTCGCTGGACATATCTTGCTGTGTGCCGGCTTGCTGGCCCTGAGACGTCTGGGCGCTTTGCGAGCTGGCGGGATTCTGCGCAGATTCCTGTGCCCTCGCCTCGGTAACGGCCACAGCCAACTGCAACTTCAGGAAGAATGGGACGGGGGTTAGGTAAAAACTGGCCGGGATTTCGTGAGCACCGTGATCTGGATCTCCAATCTGGCTCTTTCCTGGAGAAGTAAGATACCCCGAGCCGGGCGCGAGCACAATGCCAATTCGACGCAATGCCACTCGTGTGACCCGCGGTCCGACCTCCGCGAGCCATGAGCGCGGTTAGGGCGTTTAACTGGCCAATCGTGATGCCCGCGCCGGCGTAACCTGATGGCAATGTTAGACTTAAGGGCGCGTGCACAGATTGGACCAGTTAAACGGAAAATAACCGGCCAAACTGTTTGATTCTTAAGCCTTTAGCGTTGAGAAACAGTTTGGCCGGTTATTTTTAGTTTATCCAAGTGTAGAGGAGCGCAGAGCCAGACATCCCAGAACCCCGTTTCGGGGGAGTTTGAGTGCACGGGGCACGTCCATGGCTTGGCGTCTAACCAGCCAGGTGGATTGTTTAGCGTTCGCGGCGCGGCGTAGCTGAAAGTCTGGGCGCTTTGGCCTGGAGCTGGACCAAGATTTTGGTTGCGACGTCGCCGCGCGGTACTACCCGGTCTTGGAGGCTTGCTGGGGGCGGTTGAGCGCGTCGAGGAAACGGGGGAAGGCCTTGGTGTAGCTCGCGAGATTTTCCCACCCGCGAAAATCCCCAATCACTTTGCTCACCACATCGGCCTTGCGGGGGTGGTCCCATTCGTCGAAGAGGTAATCGTCAATGCGGATGGGGAACAACACATTCCGATGTTCGCGGTCTTCCTTCTGCAAGGCGCGCTCGACTTCGCGAATGACGGGCGGGCTTTGAAGCGAATGCTTGGAGTAGATCACCACCAGCTTGTCATAATGCCGGATACCCGCCCGCTGCGGTTGTCTATGATGTCGTGGGCGGGCAGGGATTATTGGCCGCCAATCCCGGCTTCGAAAAACCGATCCAGCTCGCCTTCCACCAACTGGAATGTCTCTTCGCACTCCAGCACGAGGGACTTCATTCTGTCCCAACGCAAATGGAACACATAGCTGTGCCGGAAAAAATGGCGAAAATCCAGATAAGCGTCTAGCCGTACAACCAGGGACTGAGAAATGGCCGCCGGCCCGGTTCTTCCTGGCTGCGCCATCAAATCCAGAAGTTCACGGTGCCACGCCTGGCCTTGGGGCGATCGGTCGTAACATTCCGCGGCAATACGCTTAAAGATGTTTTCAATGCCGTTATAGAAGGAGTGAAGCATGGCCGCAAGCGCGGAAAGCTCGTGATCATCAGGAGCGTTCAACGCGCACTTTTCGAGAAGCGGGCGATAGTACTCCAGCAACCGCTGTAACTGTTGTCGCTCGACCGCCCACTTCCCCCGCAAATCATCCCACACGCACGAGCTCCTGGTGATGTTTCAGGTATTCAGTGAAAGGGTTATCCTCGTCCAAATCAACGAGATCAACCTGCCGTCCCAAAGCCCGGCTGGCCATCCCCATGGCGCGGAAAAAGACCTCCGGCGGCAAGCCCGAGACCGCCAGGTCTACGTCGGAGTCAGGACGCATCTGCCCCTTGCTGGCCGAGCCGAAAACGTACACCTCTTTGGCGCCCACCGCCTTGAGCGC
>JBELAJ010000157.1:0-15963 GCA_049508935.1 Terriglobia bacterium
CGGAAGTCCAGGTGGCCGCCATTGACGGTGATGGCGGCTTTTGAACCGAGTCCCCGCACGGTGGCGATGGCATCCTTCACGAAGCCGAGCTGGGTGGTCTGGTAGAGGAACTCGTCCGTCTCGCGCCAGTCACGGTCTGCGGCGGATCCGCGCGGGATTTCGTGGCCGTAACGGGACCGATAAAGTTCTGAACACGATGCGCAAGAGCAGAGTGGCTGGCCTACGATGTCGAGAAAAATGCCGTCGGGATTGTAATCCTTTACGATTTCAGTCAACTGCTCGAGAACGTATTTGCGGTAAGGCGTGTTGATACACGCCCAGTGAAATTGCCCCTGGGAATGCGGAACATCTCCCGGCACGACGCGCCGGTTCTTGCCGTTTTCGTCCAGGAGCGCCCACTCCGGATGATTGAGTACCGCCCAATCGTCGAACCCGATGCAGTAATAGGCATGGAAGGCAATTCCCTTTTGGCGGAGGCGATCGCTGAACGCCTTTACAAAATCAACTTTCAGGCCGGGATGCATGTGCCCTATCTTGGTTGGGTAGTAGGCTTCACCATGATGCCCCTTGCAGAAAACCCAGACATGATCCAGGTCGGCTTCCTCGTAAAGGCGGAACCACTGGTCGGGGTCGAAGTTCTGATAGGTGATCGCGGGAGGATCCGGTGAATGGTGATCCACAATATACCCGCGGTACTGATTCTCAAGGCTGGGCGGCGCGGGATTTGCGGGCGCGACGCTTTCCGTCGCGGCATAGGCAGCGTGTTCTCCCCCGGACTCCGTAAACTCCCGCACCAAGCCAGAAGCTCCCCACAGTGTCAGCAATGTTGAATTGAACACTCGACGATCCATCGCTCTCCCTCCCGCAAAAACATGATCTCGATGTTGAGATATGAATCCAGGACGTTCCCTGGGCCAATCGCCGGAGTGCGTCCTGCCGGTTTCATGGTCCAGTTTCCCTGCAACGAGCCGAGTATTGTCTGTCAACTCCAGGGAATGTGAAAGACAAATGTGTTCGCGGACCAATCCGCATAAAGAATCATCCCACTCGGCAGGCAGCCTCAGATACACACGACTCGGGTGAAGAATCAGAAGATCAATTTCAGCGAGAGCTGAATTTGGCGGGAAGTTCCTGCGGTGTGATTGATGATCCCGAAGCCCGAACCCCGCAAAATGTTCACGGGCAGCCCGAAATTCACCAGGTTGAAAGCGTTGAAGAACTCGGCGCGGAACTCCAGGGACGCGGGCTCGGAACGCGCTCGGCTCCCAAACGTGGTGTCTTTGATCAAAGCCATGTCGAGATTGTGAAAACCCGGTCCAAAGAAAGTGTTTCGCCCCAACGATCCGAAGCGGCCCTGGTTGGGCCCGGTGCCGCCAGGAACATCAATCGGGATGGAAAAGAAGGAGGGGTTGTTGTCGCCCCGGCCGAAGTAGTCCTCCCGAACCCTGCGGCTGGTAGAGAAGACCGGAACTGCAACCTGATCGGGCCGGTCGGCCCCCGCTGAGCCCACGCCGGTCTGTTGAATGCCGGAATAAACCGAGAACGGCGAGCCGGAAGTCAGGGTCGTAATGTTGAGGACTTGCCATCCCGAGAGCAGTTTAGTCCCCAAGGGGCGGAGAAATTCCACCCGTTCCCACGGCAAGATCTGAATGATGCTTGTCGAAAACGATTGAGCTATGTCAAAGGTTGAGGGTCCTTTGTCGGCGCCAGGATTCCAGGGGTTCTGCGGCAAGGTTTGGAGGACCGTGCCGGTGGTTCCGGTGAAGCTGAGCGGCTCGGCACTGGAATCGTCGAGAGATTTGCCGAAAGTGTAGCTGGATTGAAAGCCCAATCCCAGCCGGGCGGAGTTCTTGGTCGCGGAAACCTGGAGGGCGTGGTAAGTCGAGTGGGATGGCATGCCGATGAGGTATTCCTGACCGTAGCCGCCCAACACCTGGCCACTGGGATCAAACTGGGTGAAGCGCGCAAACTCGGGGGAAGCGCCGGCGTAACTGTTGGGGCTGAGCACACCGGGAAGCTTCACCCCTACGGTGGCAACATAGGACGCGTTGATTACCACGTCTTTAAGCGTCTGTTCAATGCCTGCCGTGTAGCTCACAATGTAACCAGGGGGAAGATTGGGCGTCATGCCAAACACCAAGAGCGGCTGCGCTTGGTGGCCCGGCGTCAGCGCGGAAAGATCCGCCTGGAAGCGCGGCACGTCCAGCAGGGTGTTCGGTGCAACGTCGTTCGTGCGGCCCGTGGGAAACGCCAAGCGCCCCGAGGTCGTGTAGACGGGCGGTAACTGGAGTGTCATCACGGCGTCTTCAAAAGGCACGGGGAGGGCCGGCGAAGCCGTGAGATTGGGACTAACGATGAAGGGGAAAACACCAGTCAGGACGTTTTCTATCCCGAGCGTAGGGAGGTGCGTGGTTATCCCGCCGCCCACGCGCAGCACCGTTCCGGTCGAGGCCCGCCATTCTGCCGACAACCTCGGACCCCACCCGCGCAGATCAAGTCCGTAGGGGGGCTGAGGGTTAAGAACCATGATCTGCCGCGCTCCGGGTTCCCAAGCGGGCACGAATTTGTCCTCTGCATTCACAATCCGGAACGTCGAGGTGCGCCGCTCAGCTTCCTGAAGGGGGCGGTTCACTTCGTAGCGCAGACCATAGTTGAGCGTGAACTGCGGCGTGACCTTCCAGATGTCCTGGAAGAAAAAATTGTAAGATTGGCGGCGGATGGCCACAGCATCAAAATCATTGCCCTGCGGGGTAAGCGCCAAGGCCGCCATCGTGTTGTACGAAAAGGGAGTCGCGGTGAGAAATCCCGTTAGCGTGTCCGGAAGGGGGGCGCCTGCCGGGATATCGTGCTGGCCACTCGCTGAGGGGATTTCCACCGGGGCGTACGCGACGCCGCCACCAAAAACGTACTGACCGTTGGTGTTCACTCCGTAAAGAGCGGTGTCATGGTTGGAGCGAAACTCCACTCCAAATTTCAGCGTGTGGGTTCCATACGCGTCGGTAAGGTTCTGGCGAACCTGATAGACGTTTCCGTAAAAGCCCATCACGCTCCCGGACGCCGAGTTAAACGCTTCGTAAAGACTATCTGCAAAAGTCATCCCCGGCTGCGTGTGATTGTGGGGGAGAAAGAGCGGCGTGCTGCGAATGTAACCGAGCGAAGTCTCGGACGTGAAATTGGGCGATATTGTGCGCGTGTAGTTCAGCCCCAGGTTGCGCTGGTCGTTAATGAAGGTGGTGGCAAAACTCGGATCGATGGCTGACTGGTCGGGATTGGTCAGTGGGCCATCCACATTGTCGAGGCTGAAGCGGGCAAAAAACTCGCTCTGGTCCGAAATACGATGGTCAATACGCAGGGAAAACTGGTCGCTGTCCGTGGTGACTCTGGAAGGGGTGGCGTAGGTGCGCGGTCCAAAGGATCCTTGCGGATCGTTGGGCAAAGGATAGCCCGCCAGGATGGGCGCCATCATCGGATTAACCGGCACATGGAGCGTATCGCGCGGGAACGCCGTCGTGTCCACACCCTGGCGCTCTGCCTGTGTCGGCACCGAGAGCACTTGCGTGGTCCCCAGGACTTGGCGGAAGCCCTGATACTGCCCGAAGAAAAATGTGCGATCGCGCCCACTGTAAATTCCCGGCAGCGTGACCGGACCCCCCAGTGTGAAGCCGAATTCATTACGCCGGAAGGGCGGAATGCGGCCGGGGTTGGCCAGAGATCGCTCATCGAAGAAATTGCGCGCATCGAAGGCCGAGTTGCGCACAAATTCAAAAACCGAGCCATGCAGCAGGTTGGTCCCGGCTCTGGTCTTGATGTTGGTGAAGCCGGCAGCGCCGTGGCCGATTTCCGCAGGCATCACCCCGGAAAGAGACTCTATTTCCTGTACTGCGTCCACGTTGAAGTTTGTAAACGTGGCGCCGCCCACCTCCGGATCGGTGATGTCCACGCCATCCATGGCAAAGACGGCGTTGGCGCCGCGCTGGCCATTCACGGCGAATTGCTGGGTGAAATTTGCCGTGCCGTTGGTATCCGTCATGGTGCCGGCCGCCAGCAGAAGCAGCTGACTGAAGTCGCGCTTGTTCAGGGGCAACTTCGAAACTTCCTGGCTGGAAAGCTCTTCACGACCGCTCGCTTGCGTTTGCCCTCCTGCCGAGGCCGTCTGGAGAACCAGCCATCCGCCAGCCACCACAACCTGCACGAGAGAGTTCAGGTGGTCACCCGGCTGGATCTTCAGCAGCTCCCGCGAGGCGGTCGTCTTGTTATGCCAGCGGACAAGCGCCGCATAAGTCCCTGCCAACACTTCCGGAAAGATGAAAGCACCTTGCGCATCCGTGGTGGCGGTTAAGGTGCGATCCGACGCGGTTTCACGCAGTTCGACCTGCGTGCCAGCCATGACGTTGCCCCGGGCATCGCGCACTGTGCCACGCCAGGAGGCAGGAGCGACCTGCGCGGGAGTTGAGACACATACTGCCCACAGAACAACGCTAAGACTTGTTAGAAAGGAATTGAATTTCGACAGTCTCAAGAGTTTTGAACCCTACGGGTCGGAATGGGGCAGACACGGCCGGGCATCGTTGCGCACCCACTCTGGAGCAGCCTGATTTCAGGACGCAATAAGATTGCGCCCGAGGAGTGGACTTCGTCAAGCACCGAGCGGACCGAGCACTCATAATGAGGCATGCCCGTTGGAACCGCGGCGGGCAGGTTCGGGCGGGATTCTCTTGTTCTTATGGGCACGGGAGCTGCCGTTGCCGCAACTGCGTTCAACACGAGCTGCAGCATGCAAGAAGCCCTCGCACCAAAACCAACCCAGGCTGAAGCGGAAAGCCCTGAATCCGCGGCCTACCGCCAGCATCGAATGAAACGGTGGCACGAGGCCAAGTTCGGAGGGCGCGCACGTTCGCTGGGAATCCCCGAGCACAAGATCGAGTAAATTGGCGCGCTCGCTCCGACGGTGAGGCGGCCGAGATTTCGGACGTCCGGGAGTGAGCTTTCCCGTTCTTACGTCTACCAGCGATAAGCGGTTTAATCACAACAGAATCATTAGCAACGGCGAACCAGCGGTGCGCCAGCGGCAGAAAAAGCGCGGACCACGGTTTGCGAGGTGTCCCAACCTTGGTGTCAGTACTGAAAGCGTCAACTGGCATCTGGGAGCAAATGGAGGATCCATGGAGGATCGGTCACGAAGGGATTTTCTATCGGGCGTGGGGAGCGTACTGGCGGCAGGCCTGGCACCGGCTGGTGCTAAGGGATATGCGTCTGAAGCAGGGGAGAAAGCCCGCATCGCGGATTTGCCTGCCTCGGACGCCCGCGACCTTCCGTCCGGGGATCGTCGCTTGGAGGTGCGCACACTGGATACGCCGAGGGTGCCTCCGTCGTTCAAATCGCGCGCCGCCTGGGAGGCGCGGGCGGCGAAGCTAAGAGAACAGATCTTGGTGGCCGCGGGACTCTGGCCGTTGCCAGAAAAGACCCCGCTGCGGGCCCAGGTGTTTGACCGCATCGACCAAGAAGGCTACTCCGTTGAGAAGGTTCATTTCGAAAGTCATCCCCGGTTCTATTGCACGGGGAACCTCTATCGTCCGCTCGGTGGGTCCGCTGCACCTCCTTTCCCCGGTGTCCTCTGTCCGCACGGGCACTGGAATTACGGGAGACTCGAACACAATCCTGACGATCCCAACGGTTGTTCGGTTCCTGCGCGGTGTGTCAACTTTGCCCTGCAAGGTTTTGTGGCCTTTGCCTACGACATGGTGGGGTACAACGACAGCTTCCAAGTGCCGCACAATTGGGGACGCGACATGAAGGCCCCCTGGACATTGTCGCAGGAGGCACTTCGCCTAGGTCTCTGGGGAGTTGGCCTGCTCGGGTTGCATCTTTGGAATTCGATTCGGGCCATCGATTTCCTGAGTTCACTCCCTGATGTTGACTCGCAACGCATTGCCGTGACGGGTGCTTCCGGCGGAGGGACGCAGACGTTCCTGCTGACGGCCGTGGACGAGCGTGTGCGCGTGGCGGCTCCTGTCAATATGATTTCACACTTCATGCAAGGAGGAGACATTTGTGAGAACGCTCCTAATCTGCGCATCGACACGGATAACGTCGAAATCGGAGCCGTAGCAGCGCCGCGCCCCATGCTTATGGTTTCGGCGACTGGGGATTGGACCTGCGACACTCCTCGCGTCGAGTACCCTGCCATCCGCGCCATCTACGGGCTGTTCGACGAACCGGCCCGCGTCACCTGCGTGCAAATCCCGGCGCAGCACAATTACAACCGTCTCAGCCGTGAGGCCGTTTATGAGTTCTTCGCCCGCTGGCTGAGAAAGGACGCCATCAAGACGTCTGCCGAGGCGCCCAAGGAAAAAGACCAGGACTTTTCGCTTGATCCCGGACGCCTGCTGGTTTTCAATCGCCGGCAAGTGCCTGCCGAGGCACTTGATCCCCAACGTCTTGCTGACTATCTTGTGGCGGGGACTCGCCAGCGGTTGGAGAAATCCGTTCCGCAAAATGCCGCGGAACTAGAAAGCTACCGCAAGAAATTCGGACCCTCCTTCCGGGTAGCACTCATGGCCGCATCGCCGACCGCTGACGATCTGAGGTGGTGGACTCTGCCGGTTGGAGCGGCGGGAGGAAACGAACCGCGGCGGCGCTTGATCATCGGGCGGTCCTCCGTTCAAGACCGCATCTCGGCACAGCTTGTGGTCCCACCGACGCGCATTACATCCGCGGCTATGGTAGTTCACCCGCAGGGCGCAGAAGCCGCGCTCGGATCGCCTCAGGGGCCCACCCCATTGGCACAGGAATTAGAGAAGCACGGCTACCTCTTGTTTTCTGTCGATGCGTTTCAAACCGGCGAAGCGGCCGACTCCTCTCGGAGAATGGACGGGCCGTACTTCTCTACCTACAATCGCACCGACGATGCACAGCGAGTGCAGGACATCCTTACGGGCCTCGTTTACCTCAAAGAAATCTGGCGGCCCAACAGGATCGTGATCGTCGGCCAAGGCCTGGCCGGACTCTGGAGCTTGCTGGCCCGTCCCTTCTTTCGGACTCCTTTTGCTTTGGTGGCGGATGTGGCGGGGTTCGACGGTGGCGATGACGGAGCCTACTTGGAAAGGTTGCACATTCCGCTGCTACGGCAAGCCGGCGACTTCCAAACGGCGGCATTGCTGGCTCCCCCCTCGCCGCTTCTGCTGCACAACCTTGGCACGCACTTCTCAAGCGAGCCGTTCGAGCACTCCTTCAAGGTTCAAGGCGCCCCGAACCGGTTGCGTGTGTCAACCCAGGAATTGTCGGCATCCGAAATCGCGGCGTGGATAACTGAGGACAGTCACTGCTAAGCACTGCGAGGAGCCGCCTCTCGCCTTCGACGTAGGCTGGGTTGGCGCAACGCGAACTGCGTCATTTTAAAGAGCGGACGGACCACTGGCGCCATGCGCGAGTAGTCCCAATCCCACTCTCACCAGCCCAAAGTCAGCGAGCCGACATGATTCGCTGGGTCACTGGGGCTCCAAGATAAGGGACTGGAAGTACATCAGGTCGTGGGCGGAAACGGAGGTGGGCCGCACGTTGACGGTATATACACCGGCTTTGGGGACTTTCACCTCACCGAGGTCGAACTTTCTATATTGGAACCAATCACCCGTCGCCTCGACAGCGGCAGTTAGGGATTGCGTGCCCACTGTTACCAAGTACGTATTCCGCGCCCACTCCTCTCTCGCGGCATAGCGGATACTGACCCTGTAGCTCCCCGGCAAGCTCGCCAGCAGATGCCAGGTGATCGAATCCGCCGGGCCGGTCCATTTGGAGATAAAGAATCCTCCATCTCGATTGAACCGCTTCACCGCCTTCCCTGCGGTCACTGCCTGCAGATAATCCAGTTCGAACGGCGCATCGCGGAGCTGTTCTTTTCGACCACAGAGGTTGCGGCGCTGCACAGAATTCCTAAAGAGCGAAGGAGGGAGGCCTTCTTCTGCTGTTGGACTCGCAAGGAGGCCTACCTCAAGGCGCGAGGCGAGCGTTTATCGACTCCGCTGGGGTCGTTCTCGGTCTCCGTGCAACCCGACGAAGCGACCCTCTTACACGCTGCCGATGAACCGGATCCGCCTCACCGGTGGAAGCTTGCCAACATCGATGGGGGCCTTGGTTACCTTGGAGCCGTTGCCGTTGAGGGCGGGTTCCGCCGCCTCGTACAGAAAGTATGGAAGGGCTAGTTGGCGGTGAAGGTCGAGAGCTGGCACCGTCACGGGATTCCTGCACCAACCATCTGACCTATTTCGCTTCCGCAAGGTTTCTGTGGTGGTTCACCGGGCCTGGCCGAACACCGGTTTGCGCTTTTCGGTAAAGGCTCGGATCCCTTCCCGCCCGTCAGGCAAAGCAGCGCACGTGACAATGCCCTCCCGCTCTCGCTCGAGTTGCACCTCGAGGGGCCGGTCAAACGAGTCGCTTAAGAGCCGCTTTGACCAACTGAAGGAGGTCAGGGAACGCGCTATGAGGTCACGAGCCATTTCTACCCCCTCGCTCTCCACGCGGCTATCCTCGACCACCCGGGTCACCAGCCCCCAATTCAGCGCCTTCAGGGAGTCGATGGTAGGATCGAACGCCGCGATCTCCAGGGCTCGTGCCAAGCCCACGAGCCGAGGCAAGGTGAAGGTGCCGCCCCCGTCAATCGCGAGACCGGCGGCGGTGTACGCCTGCCGAAGTACAGCTCCTTGGGCCATCACCCGGAAGTCACAGGCTAACGCGAGCGAAAAGCCAGCGCCCGCCGCCACGCCGTTGATGGCGGCGATAACCGGCTTATCCATGCGACGGATCTCAATGATCGACCGGTGGAAGAGACCGGCCAGCTTATGGAGACCCGCGGCCGAACCACCTGGGAACTCCTGAACCCATCGAAGATCCCCGCCGGCGCAGAAGGCTCGTCCACGCCCAGAAAGGACTATCGCCCTCACCTCGGCGTCCACGGCCATAGCGCCGAGCCTCTCGCTGAGTTTCCGGGCCATGTCATCGTTCAACGCATTGAGGGCCTCAGGTCGGTTGAGTAGGATTTTTGCGATCCCCTCCTCATGATCAACTTGAACAGCTTCGCTCACGATGTGTTGCCTCCGCGTACTTGGTATCTGCTGGCTGCAATAGACTAATTACACTTCTATGCGTTCGTCCAGTCGGGGGGGCCCACTTCGGGCCGCTCTCGAAGCAAGATCCTCCCAGGAACCTTGTAGGCTGCGAGCCGTTGTCGCAAGAAGGCCCTGAGTTCCTCCTCGCTGGCCGTCTTACCATCTTTAAGCTTGACGTCCGCCGATATTTCCAACTCCTGCTGCAATCTTGGTCCGACCACCGATGCGCCTTTTACTTTTGCCTCGGCCACCGCCGGATGGCTCAGGAGGCAATTGGCAACTTCGAGCGGATCTACTTTATTGCCATAAATGTTCAGGATTCTTTTGCGAAGGCCGCAGAAGTGTAGGTAGCCGTCCTCATCCAGAAAACCCCAGTCGCCTGTGTAAAGCCATCCTCCCCGAAGGACTTCCGCGGTTTCCTGGGGTCTCCCGAAATATCCACGCATCGTCGTCGGGCTGCGAATCGCAATCTCGCCCACCTCACCAGGCGCCACATCATCGCCCTTCGGCCCCACGATGCGCAGCCCGATGTCCTTGCGGCCGGCGATGCCAAGGGTGCCCCGTTTATTAATTCCGTTGGGCGGATTGCAGATGATAGGCAGGCACTCGGTCAGGCCGTAGCCCTGTACAACGGGTGCAGTCAGAGCCAACTCAACTTGTTGCTGAACGGTCGCGGGCATGAAATCGCCCCCGGTGACACAAAGCCGCAGCGACGAGCGGTCATATCGGTCCTTTTGCGGGAACCGGGACAGGTATTCGAACACCACGGGCACGGTGCTCAAGACAGTGATGGCGTTTTCCTGGATCGTACGGAAGATGGGCTTAGGCGTGTGGCGATGAAGAATCACGAGGGTACCGCCGCGGATGAGACCTGAGTTGATGCATCCGGAGAGAGCATACACGTGGGCCATAGGTAGGATGATGAGGAAGCGCTCTGCTGGTGTGAACCCCTGGTGTCGCGCGTATCCGGTTGCGGCATAGATGTAATTCCCATGGGTGAGCATAGCGCCTCTGGGTGAACCACCGCCGAAGTAGGAATAATTGATGCTGGCAGTGGCCGTGCTGGGTAGCGACAGCACCTTGTCGTCACCGTGCTCCAAGTCGTAGTTCAATTGGTCTGCACGGAGAATGCGGATGCCAGCAAGGCGGCGCTCCATTCCGGGGCTGTTGTCTCTCAGCCACAAGTCGTTGGAGACAAATAGCCGCGGCTTGCAGTCCCCGATCATCTGCCCCAGCTCCCAGCTCCGGTACTCGGGGTTAACCGGTACTGAGACCGCGCCCATCTTGAGTGCTGCGAAGTGGAAGAAGAGGAACTCTGGGCTGTTGGGCAACAATATCAGCACGCGGTCGCCCACCTCAACCCCAAGATCCTGGTAGACACTGGCCACTGCCGCAATTTGCCGCCAGAAGTCGCAAAATCTGAAATGGCGCGTGCCGTCGACCACAGCTTCCTTATCGGGGAACCGCCGAACGATACCGCGAAGCAGGCTGACGAAGTTCATCGAAGCTCTTTTGCCTCCTGAAGCCCACTTGCAGGCGCGCGGAGGGCGATCGGGTGTACAGAGGCTTGCGCCTGCTCCAGTTCCCGCCACTTTCGTAAGACCTTTGCCTTGCGAATATTCTGCTCGTGACAGTGCCTCTTGACACAGTACAAGAGCAGTTCCCGCGCTTGGGCGGTGACGATATGGGGGTGCCGGTGCACCAAGTGCAACGCGTCGTAGTGCTTCGGTTCCCTGTCGAGGATGTGGCCGGCAACCTCCAACTGATCATAGAAGTCAGTGCCAGGGAAAGGGGTCGCGATCCAGAACACCACCCCATAAAGCGAAGGGAAGGAACTGAGCTTCTCTGCCGCTTCGCAGATGCTCTCCGCTGTATCGTTCTCCAAGCACAACATGTAAGTCCCGAAAGCGAAGCTCCCGCAGGCTTCGAGGCGCTTGAGCAGAGTCTCGGTCAGGCTCGAGCGCATCCCCTTGCGAACGCTCGCTAGAGACCTGTCGTCCATCGACTCGATGCCGATATAGACGTTTTGGAGGCCGTTTTCCTTGAGCTCATCGAAGTTTTTCAGGATGACGTCGGCGCGGGAGGTACAAGTGAAGGTCAGACCCCGCTCCTTGAGTGCGCGAATCACCTGTCGGGCGTGATTCGGTGCCTGGAAAAAGGTCTCGTCGACCACGGTGATGTGTCGAATTCCTTTGTCCCGGTACACATCGAGTATCCGCTCCACTTCTTCGATGGAGGTCACTGCCCGCCGCTTGTAGTAGCGCGGCCCGGAGCAGAAGCTGCACTGGTAACCACACCCGCGGACCGAGAACAGGTAACCAGTAGGGATGTCGCCGAGTTGGAAGTCGTAGTGGGCATCGAGTACCGGGTGCCGGAAATTGGTGAGCTCCTCCCCTTCAAGCAGCGGCTTGATCTCGTACTCCGAGTAACTCTTGAAGATCCGGTCGAAGTAACCGGCGATGCCGGGCGTACTGACACCATGCCCTCCACCCCAGACTTCCAGGACGCCCGCCTCGCGAGCGAGCCGCGCCATAGTGAGGGCTTCGGGGACTGTATACGTCCAGAAACTGATACCCACCACATCGTAGTCCCCGCTGGAGAGTGCGAGCCGGTACTCGTCCCAGGTCGGATACTCGAGAACATCCAGGGAGGGTAAGTTCGCCTTGAGGAAGCGGGTGGCGTAGTTGGGCAGGGAGAAACCATTGATGTATTCAATGTTGTTGGCTGCGGCAAAGCACTCCTCTAGGGTACTGGTGGGCACTCCCCGTCTCCCGACCCGGGCGGTGAGGGCGATATGCTCGACGGGAATAGTTGTCACCAGGGCTTTTTTCCTCATTAACGGGCCTCCAACACAGTCTGCAGCATGTTTGCACCTTCGGGGCCAGAAGGGTAATCGCAAACCGCTAACTCCGGCTCAATCGGCTCCCCGTACAGATCACACCGCTTGCCCGCCTCGATGGCGAAGACTTGGCGGATAACCTCTGCCTGTTCCTGCTGCTCAGCGGTTGGCGGACCCAGTTCGCCAGTGATTTCGTCCAGCGTACGCTTCACACGGTACCGGACCTCGTTGTTGGGCAAGTATTCGCTTGTCTTGAGGAAGATCGGGAGGATGGCCCTCGACCTAGAAGCGTAAAGTTCGGCACGTTTTCTAAGGCTGGGGTTACGCGAGCGACGGAGGTTCCTGTATCCGGCGAACCAAGTGTCGAGGATTCGGAAAACGGACGGACCCATGAGCTCGTAGAGCCGCTGGTAACCGTCGAAGATGGCGGTCTGGATCTCACCTGGCTTGAAGGCGGGATGGTGTATTACCTCGGAATATAGGTCGGCGTCTTTGTATCCTACCGCGGTTATGCGACCTTCGGCCTCCAACCGTCGCCGCAACTCTGTACCCACTGCGGGCATGAGGTTGGAAAGCTGAACCGTCGACGGGTAGAGTTCAGTTAAGAAGTCGACTTCCCGCGGCAGTTGCTCCGGCGTATGGTGGTCGAGGCCAAAGATCGAGGACGCCGTGGTAGTGACCCCGAGAGCACGCAACTCGGCGAAGATCGTGCCGATGTCGCGGCCCTGGCGTTTTGAGAAGGATGCATTGACCGACTCCACTCCGATCCAAACGTGACCCAGCCCCTTGGCTACTAATTCTTCGAAGTCATAATTCGACAGTGCCATGACGGAGGCAAAGCACGCGTAGCTTAGGGGATTACCTTGATGTTCCTCGATGGCGTTGCCCAAGTCCTCCACTTTGTCATTGTAGAGCATGAAGTCCTCTTCGAAGATCAAGAACGAGTGAATCCCCACGCGGCTCAGCCGACGCATGACCTTGTAGATGTCCCGGCCGGTCTTCAGGAACCGCACGTTGCGATGGCCGTAATACGCTGATGTGCAGCAGAATTCGCAAGCGTTCGGGCAGCCGAAACCGCTCGTGATGAGTCCTATGGTCTCTTTGCCGAACAGGTTGTAATTCTGGAAAATCTTGAGTGTAATGTCGGCAGTCACTTTGGGATGGACAATCTCCAAGCCCTGAGGCACCCCCAACAGGTCCCGCATGAACGTAACACCCTCGCCTCTGCACACGTAGTCCGCCCCCAGCACCTCCACGTCGTGGAGTGCCGTTCCAAAACCCCCGAGGACCACCTTGGTGGCCGGTGCATGCTTCCGTGCGAGCGCGATCATTTTCGCCACTTTGCCAAATCCCTTAATCGTGAAGCCGATTCCGATAAGGTCATACCGTCTTTTGACTTCCTCGACATATTCCTCGACGCTCGGGTATTCAAGCACCCGACTCTCCATGGGCAGATTGGCAGCGATCAGATGCAGGCTTGCGTGGGGCACATAGCTGCTTAGAGGAAACAGGCCGGGCTCCCGTGTCAGCCGTGAGGCAAGATAATCCAGTAGTAGATCATCGCCTTTCTTGTTGTACTTGTTCTCCACCCCAAAGGGTCGGAACACAGTCGTAAGCAACATCCTGCCCATGGTCCCTCCTCATGCTTCGGCACCCTTGGCTCGAATCAGATCGATGAGATCGTTTAGAGTGCGGATCTGCCGCGCCTCTTCCTGTTCAATGTCGATGTCGAACTCCACTTCGACGTCGGAAATGAGCTTGAGCGCCCGAACTGAGTCGAGGTGGTACACCTCGAAGAGGTTAGCGTCCGGACGCACCTCCTCAATGGATACCCCGATCACCTCGGCGAAGCGAGAACGAACTCTCCCCTCCAAGGTATTGTTTCGGGATTCGCACATATTCGCGTCCTCCTTCTCAAGATTCCTTCTTACCCTCCCTGCGCTGGTGCCGACCCAGCCACTTGGATCAATTCATCAAAATAAGACAGTACTAGGTCGCTAAAATTAAGTCTGAGCTCGACGGCTCGCCTGAGGTTGAGGCTGGACCAGGACCGGGTGGATGTCCGGGACTCGATGCCAGCCAAACTGCCAGTGTCAAGGATGTGCGCCGCTTGGAGACCGCAGATGCGGCCAGCTTCTTCGAAGCAGCCAGAGATGGCCGCCAGGGCGCCAATGTGGGTCGCCTCCGGATTGTTGTTCCAGATCAATGGAATCCCCGCCTCGATAGCGAAGCGAATTAGCAGGCGAGGCGCGTCGCAACAGTAAACGCTGTCATTGTATGGCATCAGCATGGCCTGACAAGGGTCGACCATTCCGAGAGCCGCCTCCAGGTCCTCCGCATCATGGTAGACCAGTTCTCGGTAGTCGAGGCCAACTATGTAGTTGAGCCCAGCGAGCGAGCGGTAGCCGATGAACTCGGAGTCCATAGGTATCCACGGCGAGGAGGCGGTCCTTTCTCGGAACCGGTTGTGTTTCTGCCGCATCGACTCGGGGCAGAAAACAGTGTGCTCGTAAAACGGCACGTAGACACGCCGCACCGTGGGCAACAGCTTCCGTATGAAGCGGTAGCTCTTGTAGTTGGAAGTGAATGGAAGGGTCAACCTAACACCCCTCAGGTTCTCAGCAGAGCACTCGGGGACGCCAACCCCCTCCGGGTGAGCGCCGTAGTACACAATGGGAATACTACCCGCCAACCTCACCGCCAAAATGGCGTTGGGTGTTCCCACCGCATGAATCAGGTCGGGACTATTACCGAGAGCCCTCACGAGTTGATCTTCTAGTTGCGCCAAGTCGTTGGAATCGATGACCTCGACGTCCAGGTTGTAGTCAACCCGGTAGCCCCCCTCCGTCAAGCCGGCGAGGAAAGAACACACTCGCGCCTGATCTCCTGCCGGCCGCTGCGTGAGGGTGTACGAGTTCAGGATCAGGATCCGTTTACTCATTTCGCTCGTTCGCAATCTCGTTTACGCCAACCCCGAGAGCGGGTCAGGGGTGAATCTCTGCTCGAGTCACCAAGGCATCTGACGTTCGAGGCTGGCAATCCATCTTCCACACTGCCGTCGTCTGGCAAATCAACACTTTCTTTTCGACAGGATTCTCTCCTGATTAATATAGGGGAGCGTCACCGGCAGCTAACTCCGCGCGCGGATCCAGGAGTCTACCAGAAGTAAGAGTTCATCAACGAAGAATCAGTAAGTTACGGACAAAGGAGAGTGGCAAAACGTTGATTCTACGTGGAACGCAATCTATCTCCGACAGACTCCTAGGCAAAGACGTGAGTGTCATCTGAAGGGGGAAAGGGACGCACCCTCGCGTGGTAAATTTGACCAAGGTCGATAGTTCCGCTTTATGCCTATGGCGACTCGTTTGAGCTATTCCACAAACTCTTTCTAGAGTTATCGCGCAAGTGTGAGGGATTACGCTCAGATACCTAGTTGTCCTGCGCAATAATTCCGTGCGCCCGCTCACAGGGTCAAGCCGACGGAAAGAGCCGTGATGAGAGATGCTGGCGGCATGACTCGATTCCTTGCCAACTTGCCGCCGACCGCTCTCGCCCCGGTGTGGGATGGCTTCAGGTTCATTAAACCCAACTTACGGTCGCGACAGGCTCTAGACGCCTAAAATCTCTTCCTCCGCAAGCAACTGGCTTTGTACCTGGAGCGCAAGGCGAAACCTGCACGTGGCCGACCTGCTGACCTGAAGGTCAGCGTTTCCGCGGTCCGGCAAGAACCCGCGTCGCTACTGGCTCTATCCCGTCGCCCAGCGCGGCGCTGCAGTTTTTGTATGCCTTTCACGAGGAGGAGAAGATCACCGAGGCAGAGCAGCGACGTCTGCCCGGGGAGATCGCCTACATTCCGGAAGAAACGGTGCCGTTGGCAGGATTGGGGCAAGTCAACCGGGATCTGGTGCAGCGCTTCGGGGAGCGTCGTCCCGAACAGCGCATCGCCATGGTGGATCAGGACGCGACGATTATCGAGAGCCGCAAGCGGGAAGCGAAGGCCACCTACGAAGGGGAGCGCGG
>JBELAJ010000158.1:0-15863 GCA_049508935.1 Terriglobia bacterium
ACGCAGTTGCGAATGTCCTGCGCGCCATGCGTATCGCAGGTTCCTGAGGATTTCGACATCAAAACGCGGACGAATCGGGCGGTAATCGGCTTATCGGAGAGTTTCAGGTGCACGTCCCCGCCGCTGCCGTTCTCGACCGTGCCCGATGGGAAAGCCTTCCACACCCCATTCGGACCCATGTCCCAGTCGAGCGCGTTGTCGTCGCCGATCCAGTATTGCACCACATAAGTCACCGCGTAGGGATTAACCCATTCGATGTGGATCGCATTGACGGCGCGTGCAATGCCCATATCGGCCACCACCCATTGCGGGTGCAGAGCGTCGCTTTCGCCGGTGAAGCGGCTGGTGAGGTAGGGGTTGCTCTTCCAATAGCTTTGGAAACCCGCCACCAGAGGGGTGTCTCCGCTGGTCATGAAATCGCGATGGGGCAGCGAGTAGGAATAGCCGTAGTGAATCGGCTCGCCCAGTTCGGCGCTGCCTGCGTAGTAACCGCTCTTCGTGGCCGCATCGCTCCAGGTGCCGTTCTCGTTCCAGTGCCATGCGGCCAGGCGCAACTCGCTGTTGTTGCGCATGGTGATGGAACCCCAGCCCAGGTTTTTGATCCCTTGAATTGTCTCGGGTTTGCTGAGGTTGTCCACCTGCTTTTTGCTCAAGTCGTCCATCCACGCCCCCGTGGCCGTGTCGGGATAGATCGTATTCAGTATGTGCGCCGGCGTTACGTCCACGTGCACCGTGGCAGCCGCAGGAGCCGTCTGCGCCTGAACTTGGGAAAGAATGCCGATGCAGGCCGCTACGAAAACCAACCCGACGGCCACAGCCGCCCGCAGAAACTTGTGAAGCGAAATTCGTTTGAATGAACCATTACTCATGGTGTGTTGCTCCTTATGAATGCCATCATGAGGCGGCCGCGCTGCCCACGATCAACCCGCTCAAGACCGCCTCCCTTCCTCAATCAGCCTCCGCAGGGTGTATCCGGCAGGCAAATGAGCGCCCTTCCTGCTCTGCCGAAGATGTTCGACAACCTCGCGGGGAGTACGCCTCGGCCGCTGGCCGGCTGGCGCCGACTTGGCACCCTCCTGCCCTCGCCGGCTAATCATGAACTCCTTGCCCTTGGGCGCTCGTTCAGCCAGGGCAGAGATTTCGTCCTTGGCCTGGAGAATTCGGATACGGCGCAGTCGTTGCTGCTTCCTTTCTCAAACAGGCCAGCAGACAGCCTAGATGATCAGCCCTCGCCGGTCAAGCCGAGCGCCTTTGCGATGTCTACGAGGGGGTTAGCATCCCCTAAGAACGGTGTTATTATTAGTTCGACGCGAGTCAGGTGCCATTAAACCCATAGGCAAACCCAGGACAATGATTGAAACCCAGCCTACCAGCTTCCCGGAATCGAGGACCTTCCACTCGAAGGTGCAAAGCAAGACCGCACGCGTCGGAGTCATCGGATTAGGCTACGTCGGATTGCCTCTCGGACTGCTCTTTGCCCGCAACGGCTTGCCCACCACAGGCTTCGACATCGACCCCGCAAAAGTGGAAACGCTCGCGCAGGGTGAAAGCTATATCCGTCACATCCCGGTCCCTGCCATTCGGGAGCCCGTCGCGAAAGGCACCTTTCGGGCCACAACTGACTTCGCGCTGCTCGAAAAAATGGACGCTATCCTGATCTGCGTCCCTACTCCGCTAGACACCCATCGCGAGCCGGACCTCTCCTTCGTGCGCAACACCACTGAATCCATCGCGCCGCATTTACGCCGCGGCCAATTGGTGGTTCTGGAAAGCACGACTTATCCCGGCACCACGGAGGAAGTGGTCCTGCCAATCCTCGAGAGGTCTGGTTTGAAGTGCCCCGTCCTGCCCTATGTCACTGACGGCTCTCGCATCACCGCGCCCCCGCAGCCCGCCGGGGACTTCCTGGTGGCGTTCTCCCCGGAGCGAGAAGATCCCGGAAACACCCAGTTCCAGACTCACCAGGTTCCCAAAATCGTCGGGGGCATAAATGCCGCAAGTGCGCTGGCGGCGCAGGCGCTCTATGCCCTGGCGTTTGAAAAGACATTCCTCGTCAGTTCCACCCAGACCGCGGAGATGACCAAAATTCTCGAGAACACCTACCGCTGCGTGAACATTGCACTAGTGAATGAATTGAAACTGCTCTGCCTGCGGATGGGCATCGACATCTGGGAGGTCATCGAGGCGGCCCGGACCAAGCCTTTCGGTTTTACACCTTTCTTCCCTGGACCGGGATTGGGCGGGCACTGCATCCCCATCGACCCCTTCTATCTGACCTGGAAGGCCCACGAATATGATTTCCCTACCCGCTTCATTGAACTGGCGGGCGAAATCAACAGCGCCATGCCGGAGCATGTTGTAACCCGCCTTGGGAGACGCTCTGAATAGAAGAAAACTGTGTTTGCAGGAAGCCCGAATCCTGATTCTCGGGATCGCCTATAAGAAAGACATCGACGATCTGCGCGAGTCGCCAAGCTTGCGAATCATCGAACTGCTGAACGACAGCGGCGCGCACGTCGATTACCATGATCCCTATTTTCCCCGCCTGCACCGCACCAGAAAGCACGACTTCCGATTGAGCGCCGTCGAACCCTCGGCCGAAGCCGTGGCCACCTACGACGCCGTTCTCATTGCCACGGACCATTCCAGCTACGACTACGCGGCCATTGTGCGCCACGCGCGCCTGGTGGTGGACACGCGGAATGCGACCAAGCAAGTTAAAGAACACCGCGAAAAAATCGTGCTGTGCTGAGCTTGGAATTGTTCCGGGAGAAAAAGAACACTGGTCGCACTGTCACCCTGAGCGCAGCGAAGGGTCTCTGCAGTTGGCGTTAGTTTCGAAGACCTGCGAACAACTGCGGGGATCCTTCGCTGCGCTCAGGATGACACTGATTGTTCGCACATTCCGCTTGCCTGTCGCCAACCTCTTGTGGCAAGATCAGATCATTATGAGAAGCGTGCCTCGGTAGTTTCCAACTGGCGCCGATTTGATTTCGCATGACCCCGGTCCGGGTCGAACTCTGAAACCATTGTTACAGACTTACGTTTATGGCAACCGCCGTCACGACCACCAATTCGTCTTCGTTTTGGGCCTCTCTGCGCGAAGCTCTGCGCGGCTCGCACCAGGACTACACCTCCGGCAGCCTGACGCAGGCGATTTTTTTGCTTGCCGTGCCCATGGTCCTCGAGATGTTCATGGAATCGTTGTTCGCCATCGTAGATGTCTTTTGGGTGGCGCGCCTGGGAGCAGACTCGATTGCCACCGTGGGGCTGGTTGAGGCGATGCTCACCATCATCTATGCGACCGGAATGGGGCTGGGGCTATCCGCCACGGCCATGGTGGCGCGGCGTGTAGGCGAGAAAGATCGCGAGGGAGCCGCGGTGGCCGGCGTACAGGCGATCGCCCTGGGGCTCGCGGCCAGTCTCGTGATGGGCGCTTCCGGCTTCCTCTTCGCACCTCACCTGCTGCGCCTGATGGGCGCGTCGCCGGCCGTCGTTGCCGTCGGCACACGCTACGCCCGCATCACCCTGGGAGCTTGCAGCGTGGTGGTGCTGCTGATGCTGAACAACGCGGTGTTTCGCGGCGCGGGCGACGCCGCCATCGCCATGCGCGTGCTCTGGCTCTCGAATTCCATCAACCTGGTCATTGATCCCTGCCTGATCTTTGGACTCGGTCCGTTTCCGCGCCTGGGTGTGACCGGCGCCGCCGTGGCAACTCTGAGCGGACGCACGATTGGAGTCGTCTATCAATTCTACCGGCTCTCGCGCGGCGGCGAACATATTCGCATTGTGGCGCAGCAGATTCGCGTCAATCTCGAAGTCATGGCGCGCCTGATCAGGGTCTCCGTGACCGGAATTGCGCAGATGCTGGTTCCGCATATCGCCTGGATCAGCCTCATGCGCATCGTGAGCGTGTTCGGCAGTTCCGCCCTGGCCGCGTACACCATCAGCATCCGGATTCTCATTTTCTTTATCCTGCCTGCCTGGGGATTGAGCGGAGCCGCCGCCACGCTGGTTGGCCAAAGCCTCGGTGCCGGGCAGCCCGAGCGCGCCGAGCAAGCCGTGTGGAAGACCGGCTTCTATAACATGCTGGTGATGGGCGGTGTGGGCGTGTTCTTCATTTTGTTCCCGGGCCCCGTCGTGGGCTTGTTTACCCACGACCCGGCGATCGCTTCCCTCGCCGTCGCTTGCCTGCGCATCGTGAGCATCGGCAACATCGGCTACGCCTACGAGATGGTCATGATGCAAGCCTTTAGCGGCGCGGGCGACACCCTTACACCGACGATCATAAATACATTTGGTTTTATTGTTTTCGAGATACCCTTTGCCTACGCGCTCGCACTCCCGCTGGGCATGCGTTCGCACGGCGTCTTCTGGGCCATCTCCGTTTCCGAATCCGCAATTGCCGTGGCCATGGTACTTCTCTTCCGGCGCGGGCGGTGGAAGGAGAGGAAGATTTAGCCTGAATATCGTAGGGGCAACCCTTGTGGTTGCCCCGCCTTGGGGTTCAAAGCCCTCGGATGACGATGAGAGGGCGGCCACAAGGGCCGCCCCTGCAATGCTGAGGCAGGTTGCGCCTCAGGGCTCGCAAACGCCCTAGGGAAAAGTCGGCACGCCCGCTTTTCTAGCGGCTTTCTGCAAACTGCCATCGAGCGTAGCCAGGGGAGCGTTGTGGCGTATGGCCAGTTCAAGGTAGGCAGCGTCGTAGGCCGAAAGGCCATAATCGCGCGCCAGTGGCAAAATATTGACCACGCTCTCGCTTACGGGTTGGCTGTCCTGGAATACGGAAAGGCCCCCCAGGAGGCCGATGAAGCGCGATATTTCCGGCTGCTTGAGCCGCTTCTGCCGCTCACCGACTAGCAGCGCGTTCGAAATCTCAAGGGCCCATACCGCCGGCACAAGGATGGTCTGACCCTTCAGCTTCGTAAGCACCTGATCCGCGTCATCGCTAGACTCGTCCGGGAAGCACCAGGCGAGCGCGACGGACGCATCCACAACTATGCCGCTCAATATTTCCGCCCCTCCCTGGCCATTTCGCGGACAGTCATGGTGCCGGGCTTTACGCGTCTACGCAACGCCCGCATGCCCTCGACAATCTCCTCATGCGTCAACTTACGGCCTGACTCTCCAACCGGGACCAGCATAGCCGCGGGGACGCCGTGTCTGGTAATCGTGATACTCTCACCCCTCGCCACCCGATCGAGCAGGGCCGAGAGGTGGGTCTTCGCGTCAAATGCACCTACAATTCCCATATGTCACCTCAAACCAGTCTAAACTAGTTAGTTCCAACCTGTCAACCTTCCCCTCGTGACATTTTCGTAGCGACCAGCCCATCTGTCATCCTGAGCGCAGCGGAGGATCTCTGTAGTTCGGCTCGGGATTGTCGAATGATCGCCTGCGGAGATCCTTCGCTGCCCTGAGAGTAGCAAACCGACCCCCTCACCTCACCCGCGACGGCTGATGAAAGCGCCGTCGCGGGCCACCCTCTCCCCCAAAGGGGAGAGGGTTCGTTCTCCATTGTCATGTACAGTGGCGAACCGAAGGAATCATGGAATCTGCGCTCAGGATGACACCCGGGTAGGCCTGCTTGGAGTTGGCCAAAGGTCGGCGCTACCCGCAGTTTATTAGGACCCACTGAAGAGCCCTGAGGGGGGCTACAAGGGCCGCCCCTATATCGCCGTCATCGAAGCTCAATCAGGCAGAGCGACCGCGGGGGGATTTGAACGTCAATGGCGCTGGGAAGTTCTACGGCGTGAAGCGTCTTGCGGCCGTCGAGGTTCATCGTCAACTGCTTAGTTCCGCGCCCTTCGAGTTCCACGCGCGGCGATTCAGGCAAGTTGCCATAGTTGGCCAGCACAACAGCGATTCGGCCATCCTGGGCTTGCCAAGTGGCCGATTCGACCAGCGGCTCCGGCCCCCAACCCAAGTCGTGTTCGGTGACGCCGCTCACCGGCCACGGCCGCAGCATGCGTCCGTACACCAGGTAATCCCGCGCAATTCCGGCTCGGAACTTCATAACCCGTTTTGTCCAGTCAATGATCCCCGCCTGGTCGGGCACGGCGCGGGTCCACGCCTGATCCCAGTCGTACTCGATCTGGCCCCTGTCGCGCAAAGTGTAGTTCACGATGTAGCCGTTCACCAGCGCCCGGGCGGCCGAAAGCCGCAGCGCGTCGTCGTTGACCCGGTTCGTGAAGCATCCGCCAAACCCGTTAGCGTATTCGTGATAGAGGAACGAATAGAGAGGGCAGTCAGTCGTGCGGCCGTCCCAGGTCTCGAAATTTTGGAGATAGATCTCGGGCGGCGCACCTTCGCTCGACATCATCACTTGCGGATTCACCCTCCGCGCGATCGCGGCATCGTCCTTCACCAGGCGGCTGAAGCCTTCGGTCATCCATGGCCCGGGGACAGGCGGGTGGCCGTGGTTCGAGGCGTAGCACGCAAACGGCCCCGGTCCCTGGTCAAACTGTTGGACAACCTCGGGCCTGAACTCCGCCATCCGGCGGGTCATCTCCAAAACCATCTGCCGGCCCTTCTCGGTTCCGACGCAGGCAAAATAGTTTTTTCTCCACGGCCAAACGTCCTCGAGCAGCTCCCCGTCCCACTTGCGAACCACGGCCAATTCACCGTCGTGCGCACGGAAATAGGGCATGCCATCGTAATTCGTGTTCTTCTGCCAGGTCACCCAACACAGGCCGTCGCCGTAGAGCATGGGGTGCCAACCCTTGGCTTTTGCCTTCTCCATGAACTCGCGAAAGGTCGCGTCGCCTCCCAGGGGCGGGAAGGCATCCGGCTGCACCCAGGGGCCCGGGTGCTCCCAATTGTAGATAATCGGCATCAGCGGGCTTTCGAGCGCCGCGGCCAGCTTCTCGAGGTACGGTAAGGCATTTGTGGCGGGCGTGTATTCCGGGTTTTCGGTGGCCGGCGCGTCCCAATCCGCCTGTCCGCGCATGGGGAAGGCGATGGCCGGGCCCGAGTCGCTGATCCATTTCGGAATGTCGGTCCGGTCCGCGAGCTTGGTCGCGCAGAAAGGCTGCTTGGAAGCCCAGTTCCGATAGATTTCCGCCGCCGCGTACCAGTCACCGTGAAACGTGCCCAGCACCACGTTGTAGGGCAGCCTGGTCACGCCCGGCCCGCGGGTCCCGGGATAATGGCCGAGGCCCATCAGCACTCCATCGTGCTCCATGAGGGGATCGATGAACTTCGGCAATCCGTCGGGATCGTCAAGCGCCACATAGAGTCCGCCCACGTTGTCGTAGTAGGCCATGAGCTGCGTGGTGGTCCACTCGCCAGGATAATTGCTATAACGCCAGACTTCCGGCGTGTCGTAGGCCCTTCCGTACCACGGTCCGTCGAGCTTCCAATCCCACGCCCCTACGTTCATCAGCGGTCCCACTGGTCCGGACACCGCGCCATCGCCGAACGACCAGAAGATGTGGCTGGATTGTTTGCTTGCGGGGTCGTCAAACGGCACCTCGACCACGGGGAACTGGATGTGGCCGATCCACCATGTAGTCCGGTTGTCGACCTCCAGATTCCAGTAGGTGAGTGTCTCGTTCTCGGGACAACGCACGGTCACCCGCGCATCTAGAGGCAATTGTCCCATCTCCTTGAATTCGATGCTGAGCGTCGAGCCGTCCTGGCCTGCCGCCTTGCTTACTTTGACTTCTTTGGCTTCTGCAGAGGTAACGGTTTTGAACTCGTATCGGTCGTTCATCAGTTCGATTTTGAGCAACGGCAACTGGTCGTGGTTCGGGATAAGCAACTCCCGCGCCACCCCAAAGGTCGACCGGAATGAAACGATCGTTCCTCTCTCCGAATCGATCAGCAGGCGATACCCGAAATTGGCCACAACCAGCGGAGGCTTCGTTGATGTTGCAACCGCGGGATAGGACGATTGCGCCGCCGCAAGCGCCCGAGCACCGTTCGCCCCGCCAAGCAGCATTGCGATGCAAAGACCAGGCAGCCCGATTGGGGCAAAAAGTTGTCGACAGTTCATCTTCTTGTCCTTTCCCACCCTCGCTGTCAAAAATGTAGGATCTTCCCTGATAGCTACCGTCTGTAATCTGATTGTATCACCGCATCCGCCTGGCGCTGCTGAATGGAGTTGTCGGCTGCCTGGACCGTACGAGGCTGCGCACTTCTCCTGCACCTGGAGGGTGGGAGAGTTGAAAAGAGTGTTAAAATCGGCGAATCGAACCTTAAAACGAGCTCGGAATGACACCGCATTTTAACGGCGGTGGGGTACAAACATGACGAACAAACCGAACCTGCGAACCGTCACTCAATTGCCTACCGGGCACTCTCGAGACCGGGGCCATACGCCTCGGATGAGTCTTCCTATCGCAGTGGCCATAACCTCTCTCATCCTGTTGGCTGCCTTGTCAATTCTGGCCGACGATCTTTCCCTGCCGCCGATTCCGCCTACGCCCAAGAAGCCGCATACGGACGTCTATAGCGGCGTCAAAGTGGAGGACGACTATAACTGGCTCGAGAACTGGAATGATCCCGCCGTGCGCGCCTGGAGTGACGCTGAGAATCGCCGCGCTCGTGCATTTCTCGCGGCCCTTCCCGGGAGGCAGCAAATTCGCGACCGCCTGAAGGCCCTCATCTCCCAAGTCCCGGCGTCCTATTACGGATTCAGGTACACGCCTCACGCACTGTTTGTCCTGAAGTTTGACCCCTCGAAGCAGCAGCCCATTCTCGTCACGCTTGACTCACCCGACCGGCCGGAGTCTGAGCGCACCGTTGTGGACCCCAATCGGATTGACCCCACGGGAAGCACCACCATCGATTTTTACTCGCCCTCGCTGGACGGGAGGCTAGTGGCGGTTTCGTTGTCGCAGGGCGGCACGGAGAATGGAACCCTCCACATCTACGACGTCCGGTCGGGACAGGCGCTGCCGGACGTCATCCCGCGCGTCAACAAGGGCACGGGTGGCGGCAGCGTGGCCTGGAACGCCGACGGCTCCGGTTTCTATTACACGCGTTTTCCTAACCCCGGCGAGCGGCCGCCGCAGGATCTCGATTTCTACCAGCAGGCTTACTTTCACAAGCTGGGCGCGCCCGTCAGCGAGGACTCTTACAGCCTGGGCAAGGACCTGCCGCGGATCGCGGAGGTCCAGCTTCGATCGTCGCGCGACGGCCGCTACGTCCTCGCCTCGGTCGCCAACGGGGACGGCGGCCAGTTCGAGCATTTTCTCCTGGGTCTGACCGGCAACTGGACGCAGATCACCCAATTCTCCGACGGTTTCACCTATGCGGCGTTCGGACGGGACGACGCCCTCTACATGATTTGCCTGAAGGGCTCGCCGCGGGGCAGAATTCTGCGCTTGGCCCCGGGCCAGACTGCGCTGGCCGGCGCGCTCGAGCTTATTTCTCAAACGGATGATGTTATTCAGGATATGGCCGCATCTGATAATAGGCTCTATGTGTCGGACGTGTGGGGCGGGCCCGCGGACATTCGCGTCTTTGATCTGAAGGGCCGCCCGCAGGGCAAAATTCCCCTCGAACCCGTCTCGTCCGTCTTCGGCTTAGTGGCGCTCGAAGACGATGAGCTGCTCTACGAAAACGAGTCGTACATCCAGCCGCAGGCGTGGTACCGCTATGACGCCTCAACAGGCAAGGCCGCGCGCACGGCATTGTTCGTCAAACCCACCGTCGATTTCAGCGATACGGAGGTGGTGAGAGAATTCGCCACTTCCAAAGACGGGACCAAAGTTCCCATGAGCATCATGCGGCGCAAGGGCACGCGCCTGGACGGCCGGAATCCCACTCTCCTTACCGCTTACGGCGGTTTCGGAATCAGCCTCACTCCATCCTATGACATCACCGCCCGCATCTGGCTGGACCATGGCGGAGTCATGGCCATCGCCAACCTGCGCGGGGGGAGCGAGTACGGCGAGGAGTGGCACAAGGCGGGCATGCTGACCCACAAGCAGAACGTCTTTGACGACTTCGCTGCTTGCGCGCAGTATCTGATCAAGACGGGTTACACCAATCCCTCGAAATTCGCCATCCAGGGCGCCAGCAATGGCGGTCTGCTGATGGGCGCGGAGCTCACCCAACATCCCAACCTGTTTCGCGCCGTCGTCTCCGAAGTTGGCATCTACGATATGCTGCGCAACGAACTCAACCCCAACGCCGTGTTCAACGTCACCGAGTATGGGAGTGTCAAAGACCCTGAGCAGTTCAAGGCGCTCTATGCTTACTCGCCTTACCATCATGTGGTTAAGGGAACGGCCTACCCCGCCGTGCTCTTCATGACCGGAGCGAATGACCCGCGCGTGAACCCCATGAACTCCCGCAAGATGACCGCCGCCCTCCAGGCAGCCGCCAGTTCCGGCTTGCCCATCCTGCTGCGCGCCAGCGCGGACACCGGCCACATCGGCTCCTCGCTTGACGAACAGATCGAAGAGCAGACAGACACGTTTGCGTTTGTGTTCAAAGAGCTGGGGATAACGATGAAAGAACCGGATAACAATTAACCGCTGTAGGGGGCGGCCCCGGTGGCCGCCCTCGGGGGACCACCAGGGTCGCCCTTGCTTGTCTTACGCCGCGCGTGGTTAGAAGTTGAACCTGACTTGCAGATCGAGGTGCCGGTAGCCCATAAAGCCGTTAACGGTGTTGGATTGGCCGAAGTAAGGAGACCCGAGGTTGCCCACCGTTGGGCCGAGGTTGATAATATTAAAAACGTTGCGCACGTTGACGCTGAACTCAAGCGAGAAGCGCGAATTCTCCGCTCCCCCTCCGCCGAACATACCGGGACCACCGCCGCCTCCGCCGAGCCCGCGCCCCCCAAGGCCTTGGGGGCCGCCTCTGCCGCCACCGCCGTAGCCTCCACGCCCTCCGCCTCCATTCGCGGCGTTCGATGAACCCTTCTTCTCTCCGAAACCGAAGGTCTTCGCCAATCTCAGGTTGAGCGAAAAGAGGTTGGGGCTGAAGAAGTCATAGGGCGGAAGGACCTGGGCGCCTGCCACGGGGGAGGTATAGAACGATCCGTATTTCGTGTCGACAGAACCGAGCGCGCCCACGGGCGCGAGCGAAGGCCGTGCGCTGAACACGCCGGTGCCATATATATCCTGGCCGAGCGTGATGTTAAAAGGCCTGCCAGTGCTTGCTATCATGAAGGGGCTGAGGCGGAAGCCCTTCGGCATCTGGATCGACCCGCCCACGAAGGCCTGGTTGCGTGAAATGAACGACGCCGGCCCGTAGTCTTCCCCGATATCGTAGGGATTCATCGGCTGATAAGTGGCACCGCTCGTGTCGCTACGCGCGTAACTCAGCGTGTAAAATCCGAAGGCAGTTGCCCGCCTGCCGCGCAGGCTGAAATTTGCCACCAACTGGTTTTCGTTAAACAGGCCGACCGATTCGAACTGGTCCAAGTATCCTGCGTCCTTTCCATACGGGAACGTGCCGGACAGAGGGCCGCAAGTCGCTGTCTCGGCGGGAGCCGACGGTGGGCAGAAACTGAAATCCCGTGGTGCATTGATGTTGTTTGCGAGAAGCTGATGCACTCCGTGGGAATTGATGTACGTAACGGACGTGGTGAGCGCCTTCGTAAACTGGTGCTCGAGCCCGATCGCTGATTGCACCGTGTATGGCGCACGTAGGTTGGGGTCGATTAAATCACGTGTGGGAAGAGAAGCGGTTAAGCCTGCCAGAGCGCTCTGGGAAGGAATGTTCGGGTAGAAAGTGGGTGAATCCACCAGGTATTGACGCTGGTCGATTCCGTTGAAATGCTCGGCATAGAGGATCTCCTGTTCCTGAAAGCGGTCGTAGAAGATACCAAAGCCCGCCCGCAGTACGGCCTTCGGAGCTTTCTTACCTTGCCCTCCGATGCCCCAAGCAAAGCCCACGCGCGGTGCAAAATCGGCGTGGTCCTGGATGTAATTCTGCGATTCGAATCGCAGGCCGAGGCTGAGCGAAATGTTTTGCCGGGGACGCCACGAGTCCTCAGCATAAAGTCCGGCGTCGAAATAGTTGATTCGCGCCACGGGATTCACGATGAGCGTCTGGCTGTATTGGGCGGCTCCCGGCACCCCGGACGTGCAAGGCGCTGGGCAACTCGCCAGAGCCTTTTCGGCAGCGATGTACTCGTTGATGGTGCCGAATGTAAACCCGCCGTAGTAGCCCTGATTCGTGTAGTTCTCAAGGACGTCATAGTCTCGCAGCCGGCCTCCGAAAACCACCTGGTGCTTGCCCGAGGTCATGGTGGTGAGGTTCTGCAATTCGTAATGGTTTTCGGTGTCAAGTTGCGTCTGCGTGACATTGCCGCCCGCCGTGAAAGCTCCCAGCACGTTCACGGTAGGCTCCTTGCTGAAGGGTGTCTCGGTCGTATCGTCGCGCAGAAACTGGAAACGAGTCTGGTTAACCGTTCTCGAGCTGATCACTTGTGTGTCACTGATCTGAACCGTGTGCTCGACCTCCCGCTGGTCGTACGACTGATCTGGAAGCGCAAACGACATGATCCCGTCGTTATCTTCAATGTCTTCCCACCACTGGTAGCGCATGGTCAGGATGTTGTTCGGGCTGAGCTGAAGATCGACGCGCGGTGCGATGGTGGTGCGCGTGAGAGGGTTGATCACTGCCTGGTTGACAGGCACTTGGGCGTAATCAGGCGCGGGGCCCACCGTGACGGCGCTCACCACTTCGCTGTTTTGAATGTCGCGGCGAAAAGCGTCGAGAAAGAAGGAAGCTTTCTTGCTGATCGGCCCGCCGATCGTACCATTGAAAAACTCCGTGTGGTAAGGAGGCTGGGTGACGGCGAATGGGCTGCGAGCATTGAAGGCGTTGTCATTCCCGTCCGCGAAAAAGTTGCCATGGAATTGGCTGAAGCCGGGCTTGGTGGTGATTTCGATTCGCCCATAGCCGAGCTTGTCGTATTCCGCCGAAAACGGGTTCTGGTTCACGCGGATTTCCAGGATCGCATCCTTGGGTGGAAGCTGTCCGCCGGTGAAGCCGTCGATGTAAATCTGGCCGCCACTCGGTCCTGCGGCAGGCCCCGCCAGAGCCTCGAGTTCGGTCTGCAGTTCGTCGGGATCGTCCGAGAGTGCCTCGAGGTCCTTGCCGCTGATGATCGTGGCGCTGGCATTGTTCTCGGGCGCCACGCTGAGCGTCTGCGCCTGGCCCGTGACGTTCACTTCTTCCTTCTCCTGCGCAATCTCAAGCTTGATGTCCAGTTGTCGAACTTGGCCGGCCGTCACCTGGACGTTCTCCTGATCGAAAGGTGAGAAGCCCTGCGCAACCGCGCTCACCGAATACGTCCCGGGCACGAGCCCGTCGATCTGGTACGTGCCGTCTTTACCCACCGACGCGGCTTTGGCCTGGCCTGCCTGGCCCGGGGCAGGAGTCGCCATCACGGAAACGCCCGGGACGACGGCCCCCGAGGGGTCTGTAACCAACCCGCGAATCGTGCCGGTGGGCGTTTGAGCCAACGAGTGGGCAGCCAGCACAGGCCACAACATCCCGCAGGCGAGAATGAATGTTCGAAGTGCCAGAGATTTCATCCATGCTCCTTATCTTGCAGCACCATAGGGGCGGCATCGCGCCGCCTTGCGTGATTGAGTTCTTGCGGATATGGCGGGGTAAACCCGCCGACAGGTCGATTCGAACCGCTTTTCAGCATTTTGGTCAAAGCGGGCATTATGGGTCACCCCTTTGAAGACAGGTCGCAGCCCCAGCACACGAAGCCCGGAGGAAGACACTCAGTTAACTTTGCCGAACTCACACGTATCGCCCTGTTTCGTACCCTACACCTATTTAGACGGATTAATTGCCCGGTTGGTTTCTTCGATTTACGTCGGTTTGCGGGGACAGGCCGTAGGAGCGGCCCAAACCCGCATCAACAGCCCTCTCCACTGGGGAGAGGGTGTTCCGCGACGGCGCTTTCTCCAGCCGTCACGGGACGGGTGAGGGGTTATTTCCGGCTTGAGCCAGACCCCTTTCACCCGCGGGTGCTACCAATTCCCACTCTCTTTCACAGTTCCCTCTTTCACGTCCGCATCGACCCAATAGTGAGACCGGACCTCGTGCAATTCGTTGTTGATAAGGAAGACGCGGCGACTCTTTGAGTCTTTCACTTTGAGAAAAACCTGCGTTCCGGGCCGCGCCGTCGAGTTGGAAATCGCCGCATCGTCGACCCGTTCAAACACTACGGCGGGAATATCCGTCTGCGACTTCGCCGGTCCTCCCACAAAGCCATCCAGTTTCAGCCCCTGCACATCCTGGAAGTAAAGGGCGCTCTGCCATTTGTCCAGTTCGGGCTTCTCCCACGTCACCTCGAGGTCTCTCACTTTGATATCCCGGGCGTAGCGAAATTGCATAGCGTTCACCGTCCGGTCATACGCCGCCTCAGGATCGGTGGAGAGAAACAGCTTGATGTTCTCCAGGCTGATGTTTTCGAGCCAGCTCTGCGGATGGCCAAGGATGAGGCAGGAGCCTTTGCCGTGCGCGATGACGTTGCGGACGATGACGTTCCGAATCGACCCGGCGGGCGGCTCATCGGGCTTGGGCGGCAGGCCCTGGCTCTCGCTGCGCCGCTGGATGGTGAAGTAGAGGGGATCGCCATTGCCCCACCAAAACCAGTCGAAGCGCTGCGTGTTGACAATCAGGTTCGACAGCACCACGTTATCTACGTAGCCGCCGTCGTACACCATGAAGGCGATGCCGCGATTCGAGCCGGTGATCACGCAGTTGTCCACCGTCACGTTGCGGACGCTATTCATGTTGCCGTCGCAGAATTTCAGTGCGCTCGACGCCGAAGAGAGGCGGCAATTGGTGATCGTGATGTTCTCGCAGGGGAGCGGCGGTCCCCACTCGTTCGAGGAATAGAAAACGATGGCGTCGTCGCCGGTCTCGATGGTGCTATTGGCGATACGCACGTCCTTGCATCCGTCCGGATCGATGCCGTCGGCCCACACGCCGTATTTCAAGCTGGTGTGAATGTACACGCCGTCGATGGTCAGCCGCTCGCAGGCGTAAGGATTGATGGTCCAACTCGGCGAGTGTAAGAAGGAAAGCCCCGCGATCCTCACGTCCTTGCAGCGCAGCAGCAATACCATATGCGGGTACACTTTACGCGTATGCAGGTCTTTCGGAAAGGAGCGCATCAATGGCTTGCCCAGCTTCTCAGCCAGCAATTGGTTGTCGCGGATGTAGGCGTCATTGAAATCGTTCAACCGCCATTCGTACTCCGCCTGCCCGTCAATGGTTCCCCGGCCTTCGATCGAGATATTCTCCAGATCTTCGCCGTAAAGAAGCGAGCTCTTATCGAAGGCGGCATCGTATTGAGCTGCAAAGAGCGTGGCGCCGCTCTCGACGTAGAATCTAACATGACTGCGCAGGTGAACGGTTCCGGAAGTATACTCGCCCGGAGGCAGGTAAACGATGCCTCCTCCGGCTTTGGCGCAGGCATCCACCGCTTTCTGAATGGCCTGTTGGGCGTAGTCCGCTTTCCGGCCTGTGGCGCCGTAGTCCTTCACGTTGAAGATGGCGAGATTCCCTTCCGTCCCCAAGAGCGGCGCGGTAAGCGTAACGAGAATCGCAAGGAACGACCAGCGCATTCTTGCGGTGAGTGGGTGTGACATCGTTCCTCCTTATTGGAGCAGCTTCTGGCTGCCCAGGATAATCGCGAGGCCGTGGCAGCCATAGGGCGGCACAAGGGCCGTCCCTACGTCTATACAATACAATCGAAGCGTGTTTATAATGCGCAGTCGCTTGCAAGTCAACCCATCGCGATATTCCGTGTCAAGCCCGGATAGAAATGTCCCCATCCTTAACCGAATAGAAATGTCCCCTTTTTCAGGTTTCTCTTTCACGTACTTTCTCTCTCTTTCTCCTGCTGGAGTAGTGAGTCACGGCGTTGG
>JBELAJ010000159.1:0-15855 GCA_049508935.1 Terriglobia bacterium
CAGCGTGCTTTGCGGGAAGTGTGAAAGCCCGAACGTGGACAAGCTGCTTTCCGTGTTTGCCGTGGCCAAGGGCTCTCACTCCGCCGCTTCATTTGATGACGGACCCTGCCGCACCTGTGGGGCGCGCGAGCGGGGCATGTGCGGAGAGTAGTTTGGACTACCCTCAGATTCCTAACTTGCGCCTTGGCACGTCGAGCTGGTCCAGTCAGGATTGGGTCGGCGTCTTCTATCCCGCCGGAAGCGCTCCGGCTGACTTCATTTCTGAATACGCGAAGCATTTCGACGCGGTGGAAGTGGATTCGACATTCTATCGAACTCCCTCCCCGGCGATAGTCAGGAATTGGGCGGCGCGCACCCCCTCCGGTTTCCTGGTTGCGGCCAAATTTCCTCAGGTCATCACGCATGAGAAAGTGCTGGTTGATTGCTCGGCGGAGCTCTCCGAATTCTTGAAGACGATGGACCTGCTCGGCGACAAGCTCGGGCCTCTCTTGATTCAGTTCCCCTACTTCAACAAACAGGCTTTCCCGCAGCCCCGCGATTTTCTGCTGCGGCTGTCAGACTTCCTGGAGCAACTTCCCAGCGACCGCGCCTTCGTGGTCGAGCTGCGCAACAAATACTGGATCAATGACCGGCTTCTCGATCTTCTCCGAGCCAGGAATATCGCTTTGGCGCTCATCGACCATCCCTGGATGACGCCTGTCCAACAGCTCGTGACCAGGCAGGATGTGGTGACTGCGAATTTTGCCTATCTCAGGTGGCTTGGTGATAGAAAGGGAATCGAAGAGAGGACTCAGCGCTGGGATAAAATCATCATTGACCGAACCCGCGAGATGGAGACGTGGATTCCCATTATCCGCGCGCTGCTCAAGCGCGGAATAAACATCCTGGGGTTTTTCAATAATCATTACGCCGGATTTGCTCCCGGTTCGATCAAACTTTTCCGCGAAATGTGGGAGCGGCTGAGAGATTCCGACGCGTAGAGACTCGACCGTGCCTCGTATCGAAATAAGACGCCTGAGAAGCCTCGCCGAATACCGCGACTGCGAACGTCTCCAGATGCAAGTGTGGGGGAACCTGGGAGCCGGAAGCGAGGTCCTGCAAGTCACGCAGAAGTACGGCGGTGTGGTGTTGGGGGCTCTTCGAAAAGGGAAACTCCTGGGATTCCTTTATGCTTTCCTGGGACGCTATCACGGGCAGTTGGTTCACTGGTCGCACATGATGGCCGTCGACCCGCGCTATCGAGACCAGGGCCTGGGCTACAGAATGAAGCTCGTGCACAGGGAATCAGCTCTTCAAGAAGGGATCAAGTCAATTTGCTGGACCTATGACCCTTTGCAAAGCCGCAACGCGGCTCTAAACATTGCCCGGCTGGGCGCACGTGTCGAAGAGTATCTTCGAGACTGCTACGGCCGCTTCCCCAGTATGATTGAGAAGGGCTTGCCCAGCGATCGCTTCGTGGTGAGATGGCAAATCGCCAGTGCTCACGTGGCGCGCTGTTTAGGAGCGCCTGCGCTGCGGTCGGCCGATCCCGGCCTGCCCAGAATCAACGAAACTCGCCGCAACCCCGCAGGGTTCATTGTGAATCGCCGACTCAATCTTTCCTTTACTGCGCGCCGGTTGCTGCTGGAGATTCCCGCCAATACTGACGAAATGCGGGTTCGCGCGCTGAAGCTGGCACAGCAGTGGCGGCTGGAAACGCGGCGCATGTTCCAGCAAGCCTTTGAGTCCGGCTGCCGAGTTGTGGACTTTGTCACGACGGGAGACCTGGAGGACAGGCGAGCCTTCTATGTTCTCAACGGCGAGCGTGGCGAGTGATGCTTGTCAAACGGCTCTTCGAGGGAGCTCAAATATGCCAAAAAACACACCACACCTCCCCGCGCGGAAAGCGCAGTCGGGGTATGAGCTTTACATCATGAGGCACGGCCTCGCGGTGGCGCGCGGCAGTGTCGGCTTTGCGGACGATGCGCAACGCACCCTCTTACCTGAGGGCAAAGAAAAGATGCGTGAAATCGCGGAAGGCCTGAAGCGCGTGGGTCTCGAACTCGACTGGGTTGTGAGCAGCCCGCTGGTCAGAGCGGTGGAAACCGCGAAAATCATTGCCGAGTCGTTGGCTTCAACAGAAACCGTGGACGTTTGTGACGCGATGCGGCCCGGCGGGTCGCCCGAGGATGTCATCGCGTTCCTGGCGAAACGCCCCAGCCGCACGAGAGTGCTGGTGGTAGGCCACGAGCCGGACCTTAGTGAGCTGGCCGCCCGGTTGATTGGGGCCGGAAGCCATGCCAATCTAGGGCTCAAGAAGGGCGGCTGCTGCATGGTCAGCTTTGAGGAATTCCCGCCCAGGAGCCCGGGGCAGCTTGAGTGGTGGTTGACGCCGCGCCTGATGCGCAAGCTCAGGTAGCTGGTTTTTTACTGTCAACTCTCGACTGTCGACTGTGAACTGCTCTTCTCAGTCCATCAGCATCCCGCCGTTGACCTCGACAGTTTCACCGATAATGTAGCGGGCTGCCGGTGAAGCGAGAAACACGATTACGTCCGCAATGTCTTCTGAAGTGCCCGCCCGGCCCAGGGGTATGGACGCGATAAACCTCTGAAAAACCTCACTGGGGCTGTATCGCTCGTGATAGGGCGTGGCAATTACCCCTGGCGCGATTCCGTTCACCCGGATGCCGTGCGGCGCCAGCTCTTTGGCCAGGCCCTTGGTATAGGTTAGTAGTCCTCCCTTGGCAGCAGCGTAGGCTGCCGCGCCCGGCCCTCCACCGTTCCTCCCTGCGATGGAAGTAACGTTGATGATGCATCCGCTTTTGCGCTCGGCCATCTCCTGCCAGACGGCGCGAACGCACAGAAAAACACTCTTGAGGTTGAGCGCCATGATCTGGTCCCAGTATTCTTCAGTCATGTCGGTGAGCGAACGGCGGGCCAGAAGATCTCCGGCGTTATTCACCAGGATATCGATTCGCCCCCATTCCTTGCGCACCGCATCGACCATAGCCTGCACCTCGGCGGCGCGTGTAACGTCGGCGCGCACGACCAGCGCTTGTCCCCCAGCTTTGCGAATGGTTTCCGCTGTCTCGTCCGCCCCGGCCTGATTCTTGCAGTAGTTGACTCCTACTCGCGCGCCTTCTCTCGCTATGGCTTCTGCGGTGGCGCGCCCAATTCCACTGGACGCGCCGGTAATCAACGCTACTTGACCCTTAAAAAGCATGCCCGCCTCCGATCTTCGGACCCTCACATCCGGATTATCAGCCTACCAGCCCGATAGTGGGAATATAGCACACAACGTAACAAACCAAAGTGAGCGGAAGTTGAATTTGTAGCGGTGGGTTTACCTCGCCATGCGGCGGCGTAAAGCCGCCGCTACGCCAAACTGAGACACTACCGAGACTTAAAGGAATTTGACAGATCAGTGAACACACTCCTATAATTGAAGTTTTGCAATAGCCCACGAGAGGAAGACTTATGTACGCGATCTTGCGCACAGGTGGTAAACAATACAAGGTTTCGCCAGGTGATGTGATTCGAATCGAACAGGTGGATGGCGAGTCAGGTTCAACGATCGAATTTAATCACGTCTTTGCGGTGCGAAAAGAGAGCTTGATGGTAGGCACGCCTCTGGTTGAGAACGCGAAAGTCAGGGGGACGATCCTGAGAAACGCCCGCGCGCCCAAAGTCCGGGTCTTGAAGTATAAACGGAAGAAGCAATACCGCCGCACCCTGGGGCATCGGCAAGGATTCAGCGAAATACTGATTAACGACATAGTAACGAATTGATGGGACCGCACCACCCCTTTATCCCCTCCTCAAAGAGGAGGGGAACAACGTGGTGCTTACTCCCCTCCTTGTCGAGGAGGGGACTAAGGGGTGGTGGCCCGCGAACAGGATTTCAATATGGCACACAAGAAAGGGCAGGGAACTTCTCGCAACGGGCGAGACTCCAACGCGCAGCGGTTGGGTGTGAAGCGCTTTGACGGCCAGTTTGTAACCGGGGGGTCAATCATCGTTCGCCAGCGTGGCACTCCGTTAAAGCCGGGGGACAACGTAGGCATCGGTAAGGACGACACACTCTATGCGAAGGTATCAGGCGTAGTCCGGTTTGAAGATAAAGGCCATTCCGGCCGGTTTGTGAGTATTCTGGTTCCCTCAACGAATTAGGTGTAGTCCCGGCCCGCAAAGACAGGGTCGGTCAGCGCCGGTTTCGCAGATCGCGAACCGGCAGTGCTTCGAACGGACTTGCGGCAACCAACAATCGTCTATTTCCCCACAAAACGGCCAGCCATCTTTGGGATGGCAGTAGCGCGTATGGTTCATCCACTTGTCATACCGGCCGTGCGCATTTCCCCTGTGACCGCCTAGCACAGGCACTCTTGCCTGTGCTTGGCGCAAGCGGCACAGGCAAGAGTGCCTGCGCTACAGGAATTAAGGGGCGGTGCACTTAGCGTGTTCATTGACGAAGCCAGAATCCACGTTGCCGGCGGCCAGGGCGGAAATGGATGTGTGGCTTTCCGCCGTGAGAAGTTCGTTCCGCGCGGCGGACCGAGCGGGGGAGACGGCGGCAACGGGGGCGACGTCACTCTGGAGAGTTCGGAACAGTTGAACACGCTGCTGAAGTTCCGGTACAACCGCCTGTTTCGCGCGGGTCGTGGAAGGCACGGAGAAGGCTCCAATCGACACGGCCAGGACGGAGAGGACCTCACAGTGGTGGTGCCGGTCGGCACGGTGGTTTACGACGACGGCACTGGGGAGAAGTTGCGCGACTTCGACACGCCTGGCCAGCATTTCCTGGTGGCCGAAGGAGGGCGGGGTGGCCGCGGAAATGCCCAGTTTGCCACGTCCACTCATCAAGCGCCGCGCAAGGCGGAACCTGGCAGAGCGGGCGAGGAACGAGAACTAAGGCTTGAGCTCAAGCTCCTTGCCGATGTGGGACTGGTGGGCTTCCCCAACGTGGGAAAATCCACATTGATCTCCCGACTGAGCGCCGCCCGGCCGCGGATTGCCGATTATCCGTTCACCACTTTGGAGCCTTGCCTCGGCGTGGTGCCTGTCGATGAAGAACATTCCTTCGTTATGGCGGATATTCCCGGTTTAATTGCCGGCGCCCATTTGGGTCGCGGGCTGGGCACGAGGTTCCTCAGGCATGTGGAGCGAACCCGGTTGCTGCTCCACCTGATTGACACTGCCGAGCAGTCCGGCCGGGACCCGGTAGACGACTACCGGGTGATCATGGAAGAACTCGCGAGCTTCAGCCCGGTGGTTGCTGGTAAGCCCATGCTGCTGGTCGCGTCGCGAATTGATGCTGCCGGCACCGGCGAGCGGCTGACCGAGTTGCGAGAGTTTTGCCATGCCCAAGGCAAGCCCCTGCTTGAAATCTCCAGCGTAACCGGCGCAGGATTGCAGGAGCTGAAGCAGCGTACCTGGGCAATGTTGGAGCAGATACCGAGGAGTTCGGTTGATCGGGAGATCAGAAAATCGGGAGATCCGGAGATCGGGTGATCGGGAGAACATGGAGCCGATGGGCGAATCGAATCGACGGGTAGGTAGCGGATGGATCAGGCGACCGGAGGTGGCGGCAAGGGACGAAAGTGTGCAGATGATCCTTGTTCGCCCGATCACCCGATCTTCTAACGGGGTTCTCAACGAGTGAATATTGCCTTATTCGGCGGAACCTTCGATCCAATTCATACCGGACACGTGCAGGCGGCGCGTGCAGCGGCACGCATGTTCAGGCTGGACCAGGTCCTCTTTATTCCTACGGGGAAGCCGCCCCATAAGCACGGCGACCGCTTGACACCGTTCCCGCATCGCTACGGGATGACGGTGCTTGCCTGCGCCGGGGACCGGCGGTTGATTCCCTCGCTGCTGGAAGCGCCGACAGCGGAAGACAAACCCTTCTATTCGATCGATACGGTGCGCAAAGCGCGCCGTTCGCTTCATGAGAACGACCGCCTTTTTTTCCTGATCGGAGTCGATGCTTTTCTGGAGCTGCCCCATTGGAAAGAGTATCGCCGTCTCATGGACTTGGTTGATTTCATCGTCGTCTCGCGACCAGGCTTCGATGCCGATGAGATCCGGAAAGTGGTGCCGGAGGAGATGACTCGACCCGGCGCCGCGCTCCACCACCCCGTAGTCCCCTCCTCAGTGAGGAGGGGACTACGGGGTGGCGCAGGACGGCTTGATACCATTCGATTGCGCAAAAGCACCCTTTACGTCCTTAGGGGCGTCCACATGCATGTTGCTTCGCACGCCATACGAAAGGCCATCGGCTCCGGCAGAAGTGTTACTGGCCTTGTTCCACGGCTTGTGGAAGAATACATTCTGAAGGAGGGCCTTTACGGTCCGCACCGGCTGACCTCAGAAGTTCGGGCGCAAGGCCATGCGCCCCTTTCGAGGGGGCGTGGGGGGAAGTAGCCAGGATGATGACCCCGCAATTGCAGGCCGCGGTTCGTGCCGCTCGAGACCGGAAAGCCCTGGACCTGAGCGTCCTGGACCTGGAGCGAACCTGTTCCTTCACCAGTTATTTTCTCATCTGCTCCGGTACTTCCGTTCGGCACGCGCAGGCGATTTGCGACGCGATTGAGGAACAACTCAAGAAGGCAGGATGGACGCCCGCGCACGTCGAAGGCTACACGCAAGCGGAGTGGATCCTGATGGATTACTTGAGTTTCGTCGTCCATATCTTTCTGGAGCGTGCTCGGCACTTTTACGATCTTGAACGCTTGTGGAGGAACGCGCCGCGGCTGCCTATAAGTGACGAGTGACGCGTGACGAGTGAAGAGCAACGAAACACTGGGTTCTTCATGCTGATCCGCTTTCATGCTCGTCACTTGTCATTCGTCACCTGTCACTGGGTTTGAAATGCGAATTCGCATTCTCTGGGAAGGTAAGACGAAAGATCCACACCTGCGTGCTCTACAGTCTGACTTGGCCAGTCGGATCGAACACTTTGCGGGATTGACTGTGGAGGAGATACCGCCTGCGCGCGAAGCAGGCCGGCGAAGGAAGGTTGGGCTCTCCCCTGGCGAACGGAACCTGCTGGAGAAAACGCGGGGGAGCACCAGAATTTTTCTGGATGAACGAGGGCGGGAGTGGACTTCGGCGGAATTCGCCGAATGGCTTGGTCAGCAGGCTTTGCGAGGTACGCGGGAACTGGTTTTTCTAGTTGGAGGGCCGGACGGATTCTCGGCGGCGTTCCGGAAGGAAGCGGATGTGCTCCTGGCCCTTTCTCGCATGACGCTGACGCACGATTGGGCACGAACGCTTTTGCTCGAGCAGATCTACCGGGGATTCACTATCCTTCGCGGATACCCGTATCCACGCTAGGTCTGTCATTCTGAGCGAAGCGAAGAATCTCGGCAGTCCCCCGATCGATTGACTGCAGAGATTCTTCGCTTCGCTCAGAATGACAGTCAACATTCCCCGGACTGAGGCAGAGGTTGGCTTGCCGGAAACGCGAAAAGGACTGATCATCGTTTACACTGGGCCCGGCAAAGGGAAGACGACCGCCGCCCTGGGGACAATGGTCCGGTGCGTAGGGCAGGGGCTGAAGGTATTGATGGTACAATTCATTAAAGGCTCCTGGCACTACGGGGAGCTCGAGGCCGCCCGCATGCTGGGAGAGGACCGATTTAAGATCCTGCCCATGGGTCGCGGCTTTGTGAAGTTAGGTGCTGAAAAGCCTCACCCCGAAGATATACGACTGGCGGAAGAGGCATGGCAATTCTCCCGCCAAAGCATCGAAGGCGGCCAATATGATTTGGTCATTCTCGACGAGATCAATTATGCCATCAGCTACAAGATGCTGGATCCGAGCGTGGTGGTTGAGGCATTGAAGAAGAAACCTGAAGGTCTCCATGTTATTCTGACGGGGCGCAACGCGCACCCCTCGATCGTGGAGCTTGCGGATCTGGTCACCGAGATGCGGGAAGTGAAGCATCCGTACCAGAAAGGGATCGCGGCCCAAAAAGGAATCGAGTACTGAGATTTAGCCATTGGGCCATTGAGTCATTTTGCCATTTCTAAGTCGGCCGACTTCTGTGGTTTTTCAATGACTCAATGACTCAATGACACAATGATTCAATGAATCAATAAACCCATGGTTTGGTTTCGAAGAGAAAAACAGCCGATCGAACCGCCCAAGGAGAAGCGCATCCAGACGGAAGGACTCTGGGTGAAGTGCGACAACTGCAAGCAGGCTCTCTGGAAGAAGGACTTGGAAAACAGCCTGCTCTGCTGCCCCAAGTGCAACCATCATTTCAAAATGGGTTCGCGCGCCCGCCTCGAGATGCTCTTTGACGACGGGCGCTATACGGAACACGATGCTGGCCTTGCCAGCACAGACCCGCTGCAATTCAAGGACACCAAGAGTTATAGCGACCGGCTAAAGCAAGCGGAAAGAAACACCGGACTGAAAGATGCCCTGATCACCGGCGAGGGCCAACTCGAGGGCAAGCCGGCCATCATCTGCGCCATGGAATTCCAGTTCATTGGCGGGAGCATGGGCGCAGTGGTGGGCGAGAAGGTGACGAGGGCCATCGACCGTTGCATCGAGAAGAAACTTCCCCTAGTGGTTGTCTCCTGTTCTGGGGGCGCGCGAATGATGGAGGGCGCCATCAGCTTGATGCAGATGTCTAAGATCAGCGCGGCGCTGGCCCGCTTGGATGAGGTGCGAAAGCCTTACATCTCCGTCCTGACGGATCCGACCACGGGGGGCGTGACTGCCAGCTTTGCCATGCTGGGCGACCTTAACATTGCGGAACCCGGTGCTCTCATTGGCTTCGCGGGCCCGCGGGTCATCGAGCAGACGATCCGGCAGAAACTGCCCCCCGGCTTTCAACGCGCGGAGTTCCTGCTCGCCCACGGCATGCTGGACGCTATCGTTCCGCGCAAGGAGTTAAAGAGCTTCCTGGCGCGCTCCGCGCGCCTGCTGCGGGCGTGGGACGAATAGCAGGAGTCAGAAGTCAGGAGTCAGAATAGAGACTCCGGCTCTTAGCTATCAGCAGGCGACGTCCCGCCGCAAGTCCGCGGAGAGCTGACGGCTGATAGCTATTCTGACTCCTGACTCCTCGTATGTCGATGAATTACGTCGAGTGTTTGAAATATCTGGACAGTCTCGGCCAGGAGGTACATGGCCTGCAATGGGGGCTGGAGACGACCACGAAAGTACTCACCCGCCTCGGCAATCCCCACCTCGAGTACCCAACTGCCATAGTCGCCGGAACGAATGGGAAAGGGTCCACTGCGGCCATGCTGGCTAGCATCCTGAGCCAAGCCGGCTACCGCACGGGTCTTTACACTTCGCCGCACCTGGTCAGAGTGAACGAGCGGATGCGGGTCGACGGCGCTGAAATCAGCGAGGGCGACTTTGCTCGCGCGTTCTCAGATGTCCGTCAAGCTGTTGAAAGCCTGCTTGCGGAGAAGGCTCTGGCGCAAGTGCCAAGCTTCTTCGAATTCCTGACCGCAACTGGTTTTCACTATTTCGCCCAGGCAGGAGCCAATTTCGTCGTTTTGGAAGTGGGCATGGGAGGGCGCCTGGACGCCACAAACGTCTCTCAACCTCGATTGGCGGTGATCACCAATGTGGGGCTCGACCACATGGAGTTTCTCGGGTCCACCCTCGCCGAGATCGCACGCGAGAAAGCGGGGGTCATCAAACCCGGGACGCCCGTGGTGAGCGGATGCGAACCGGGAGAAGCCGCTGACGTGGTTCGGCAGCGCTGCGCGGATCTGGGCGCGGAATTACTGGAGACGGACACACTCGGCGGGCTTTCGGAGTTACAAAGCTTCGAAGGGCATTACGTGTTCAATCTCTCCCTGGGTACGGAGAGCTTCACCGGCCTTAGTTGTCCGTTGTTAGGAAAATTCCAGGTGAAGAACTCCGTGGCAGCGGTAACGGCAGCATGGCGCCTCGGCCGGGATGGTTTCCGAATGACCCCCACGGCGATCGTTAAAGGCTTCGAGAGCACGTCGTGGCCGGGGCGGTTGGAACGGGTTTTGAAACAGCCGCTGGTCCTGCTTGATGGGGCGCATAATCCCGCGGCTGCCCGTGTGCTGGCGGAGTTTATCCAGGACGATCTGGTGGGGCGGCGGCTGCGGCTTGTTTATGCCTCGATGCGCGACAAGGCAATCGGCGAAATCAGCGAGATTCTGTTTCCGCTCGCCGAAGAGGTTTATCTGACGCGTCCCCATCTGCCCCGCGCAGCCACGCCGGAAGAGATACTGGCCACGACTCAGTTTCGCCCCAAGCGGTTGGTCATCGAACCCGAGCCCGCGGCGGCTGTGGCACGAGCCTGCCAGGCGAGCTCCGGAGACGATGTGGTGATCATAATCGGCTCCCTCTATCTGGTGGGGGCCGTTAAGAAGGCGCTCGTGGAAGGTCGACTTCAGCTCGCGAACCGACCCGCCCCGCGCCTCGGCGAAGGGCCGGCGTGATACGAACATGGGAACTGCTCAAGCCGTCCCGGGCGGCACGAACCGCAAAGCGCAGGGCGTTTCGTACTATCTCAGCTATCTGCGCTCTCTCCTCTTCACCAATCTGCTGATCTACTTCTACACCGCAGTCTGCGGAACGCTTTCACTGTGCTCCTCTCTGTTCGACAGCCAGGGCCGATGGCAGCACGCCTTCGCGCGAATCTGGTCGTGGTTGATCTTGAGGACCAGCGGCATCCGGACTCGGGTGGAGGGACTTGAGAATCTGGCGGGGCTCAAGACCGCCATCTACTGCGCGAATCACCAAAGCGCCATGGACATCCCGATCCTCTTCGTGAATCTGCCCGTCCAGTTCCGCTTTGTGGCCAAGCGGTCGCTCTTTAAGCTGCCTTTCCTGGGCTGGCACCTGACGCGCTCAGGACACATTCCCGTCGACAGAGGACGCCCCAAGGGCGCGAGGATGAGCCTGGACGCGGCGGCGAGGAAGATCCGTGCGGGAAGCTCCGTCCTGCTGTTTCCCGAAGGGCATCGGAGCCGCGATGGAAAGCTTCTGCCGTTCCGGTCCGGCAGCTTTTACCTCGCCATTCAATCCGGAGTCCCCATCGTGCCCATCACGTTGAACGGCACGCGAGCCGTGCTGAAGCCGGACACTCACCACGTCAGGCCTGGCTTGACGGAGATGATCGTTCATCCTCCCATCGCCACGAGTACCTTGAAGCGAGACGATCTCGACGCTCTTGCCGCAAAGGTGAAGGCGCAGATCGCCTCTCGCTTTGTTCCGTGCGCTCCGTAAGCGTCCGCAGCGCCTGTACGCATCAGCACCAGAAACCGTAAATCGCCATTCCGAGCGAAGCGAGAAATCTCACCTTGCGTCGGGCGATTCGCGGAAGAATGATCAGGGCGAGATTCCTCGCTGCGCGCTCTCGAAAATCACGTCATTCCCGCGAAAGCGGGAATCAATCGTGCTCCGGACCAACAATGGACCCCCGCTTTCGCGGGGGTGACATCGCGGGTGATCTCAGCCGTTTGGGTGGGCCACAGGCCCATGACCACTCGGAATGACAACCAGTTTCGAAGCGGAGAAGAAGGTACTGGCGAGAACTACTGAACTGCACCGCCGACTGTCGGGGTGAGATTGCGCAGATACCGTTTTCGACCTGATTCGCCGCGCTTGCGCCGGCATTTCGGGCACACCAGAATGATGCTGGCCACGCGCTGGCCGTCCACGCGCTGCACAAACCATCCGGCGCCAATGGCTTCCTCCGCACCAGGCAGCTTGCGGTCGCAATGCCAGCAGCGCCCCCGGCCTGTCGAACAGATTGCATAGAGCGCCCCATTGACGTCCAGGTCAGGAAACTTACTCGCTTTAGCCAGCCCCATGGTTTCCTCCAACCGCTTTCTCCTTCATAGTGTGACCCTTTCTCGGTCAGGCTGCAATAGGCCAATGTTCCAGGGGCGTTGCCCGCGGCTGCTCTGTGACCTCGCCCCGGAGCGGTGCCCCCAAGGGAGAACACAGCAATCCTCGCACTGCGTCAGTCCTTGCCCCGCAGGGGCTGAATATAGTAGCCGGGGGCAACGCCCCCGGAAGACGTGGCCAAACGCACCACGACCCTGAAAGGGTCGCACCTTTTCATCAAGACCAAATATAGCGCTCGTCATATTGAACGCCGTACTTGTTTAGCAATCTGACGAGCTCCTCCTCGAAGCTCTGCTTCCTGTGCCTTTCTTTCTGGCCAGCGATGTACGTCTTCAACGCTTCCACCTGCGACTGGCCGATCGTGAACGCGCCATACCCGTCCTGCCAGCCGAAGTTCCGCAGGGTCGGCCCCTTGGTTTTGATCCATTTCAAGGAGCTCTTCTTGATCTCCTCCATCAAGTGACTCAGTGCGATATTCTTCGACTGCGAAATCAACAGGTGAACGTGATTGCTGGTTCCTCCGGCAGCGAGACAAGGCGAGTCCAGGTTCTTTGCAGTTCCAGCCAAGTACGCGAAGAGTTCGGGCTCTACATCTGGGGTAATCATTGGACGCCGATCCTTAGTCGAGAAGACAACGTGCACTCTCAAGCATACCAGCGTCTGAGCCATGGCCCGTCCTTCCGCAAATTGACCCCTTCAGGGTCAAGAGATCGTCGAGCCACACGTTCCGGGGGCAACGCCCCCGGAACGCGCTCCCGACCCTGCAAGGGTCGCATAAGCACCGCCCTACAGACCGCTCGCGCCATATTCGCACCGGGATTCGTGCGGCCCCCTGTTCGTGGTGCGCGGTGTTTGACCCTTTCAGGGTCATCGAATCGTGGAGCCGACGTTCCGGGGGCGTTGCCCCCGGCTACTATATCAATCCCCTTCGGGGATTCACGGAGTTAGCTACTCCCGAAGGGACGCCCGATCGGTCGGCCTCCTCCTGTTTAGCCGAGCCGCATTCTACGCCGACCCCTTAGTCGTTGCGACTCCCACATCGCTAGAGCCCGCCGCCACCTCCGATCGAGCATGGAACGGAAGGCTTCGTTACTGGCATGGGCAAGTAAGTCTTGATGCATGAGGCTTAGGACAATCTTGCCACCCATTGTTACCACGATCGCATTGTCACGTCGCGTGATTCCGCCCTCCGAAACCCCGCAGATCGCCTTTTCGAGAGGTACCACCTCTCGAAAGTAGGCTTCAGCCTTAGTGATGCGTTCCTCAAGATCCATCGCGACTCTCCGTTTCATACAAGGGCCCGACTGGCCATTTGCTGCCTTCTGCTTTCTGCCTACTGCCTACGCTTCATCCTACGAACACCCGCTGGTGGCGCCGCAATTCAGGCACTTATAACAGGCGCCGTTGCGGACCATGATGGCGCCGCAATCGGAGCAGCTTGGCGCGTCCTCGCTGTGGACGACGCCCGCCAAGCCCGCCTGGCCGGTCTCTGAGGGGAGAGCGGCTGTTCCACTTGTCGCCTGGGTGAACTGCGAGGCCAGGCCGGCGGCCTTCTCGACTTCAGAGCCGTTCAGCGAAGCAACGCTCGAATCTTCGCTCGGCTGCGCGTCCTTGGGCAGGAACTTGAAAGCCATCCAGCGGAAGATGTAATCCATAATGGACTTGGCGTAGCGGACCTCGGGGTTGTTGGTCCAGCCGCTGGGCTCGAAGCGCATGTGGCTGAACTTGTCGCAGAGTACTTTGAGCGGCACGCCATATTGCAGGGCCAGGGATACGGCGGTAGCGAAGGAATCCATCAGGCCGGAAACGGTCGAACCCTCCTTGGCCATGGTGATGAAGATTTCGCCCGGCGGCCCATCGTCGTAAAGGCCCACGGTCAGATAACCTTCATGCGCGCCCACGGAGAACTTGTGCGTGATGGCGGCGCGCTCGTCAGGCAGCTTGCGGCGATAAGGCCTGCTAGGGGCTAGGGGCTGGGGGCTAGGGGCTAGGGGCTGAGGGCTGGGGGCCACGGCCTGCACACCTCCTGACTCCTGACTCCTGACTCCTGACTCCTGCTTTCCTGACTCCTGCCCTTTGCTCGTATTCAGCGGCTGCACACGCTTGGAGCCGTCGCGATAAATGGCGATGGCCTTCAGCCCCAGGCGCCAGCCTTCGGTGTAAACATTCGCGATTTCATCGGCCGTGGCTTCTTCCGGCATATTAACTGTCTTAGAAATAGCGCCCGAAAGGAACGGCTGCACTGCCGACATCATGCGCACGTGCCCCATGTAGTGGATGGAGCGTTTGCCGTTGACAGGCTTCAGGGAGCAATCGAAGACCGGCAAATGCTCCGCCTTAAGGCCCGGCGCCCCCTCGATGGTGCCGTGCTGGTCGATGTAACTGACGATGTCGGAGGACTGCTCGGGCGTGTAGCCGAGTTTCAAGAGGGCCGCGGGAACCACGTTGTTTACGATCTTGATAAGCCCGCCGCCCACCAGCTTCTTGTATTTCACCAGCGCCAGGTCAGGCTCGACGCCCGTGGTGTCGCAATCCATCATGAAGCCGATGGTTCCGGTGGGCGCCAGCACCGTTACCTGGGCGTTGCGGTAGCCGTATTTCATGCCGTTCCCCAGGCAATCGTCCCAGGTCTTCTTGGAGCTCTCCAACAAATTCCCGGGAACGTTGTGAGCGTTGATTTTTCCCAGCGCCTGGCGGTGCATCTCGATCACGCTCAGGAAGGGATCGCGATTGAGCGGGTAGCCGGCGCAAGGGCCGAGTTCCGCGGCAATACGCGAGGACTGGAGATACGCCTCGCCATGCATCAGGGCCGTGATGGCGGCGGCGAAATCGCGCCCCCCGTCCGAATCATAGGGCAGGCCATTGGCCATCAGCAGCGCGCCTAAGTTTGCATAACCCAGACCCAGGGGACGAAAGTCGTGAGAATTGACCGCGATCTTCTCCGTAGGGTAGCTGGCGTTGTCGACGATGATTTCCTGCGCGGTGATCATCACGTCCACGGCGTGACGGAAAGCCTCCACGTCGAACTCGCCCTCCGGCGTGAGGAACCTCATAAGGTTCAGCGAAGAGAGGTTGCACGCCGAGTCGTCCAGAAACATGTACTCGCTGCAAGGGTTCGAGGCGTTGATGGGGGCCGTGGCCTTCGAGGTATGCCACTTGTTGATGGTGGTGTGGAACTGCATTCCCGGGTCGCCGCATTGCCAGGCCGCTTCCGCAATCATCTTCATCAGGGCGCGGGCGCGGTAGGTCTTCGCCGGCTTCCCGGTGGCAACCTCGCGCGTCGCCCATTCCCGATCCTCCACCACCGCTTTCATGAACTCGTCGGAAACGCGCACGCTATTGTTGGCGTTCTGGAAGAAGATGGAACTGTAGGCTTCGCCGTCGATGGCCTGGTCGTAACCGGCGTCCACCAGCGCCCAAGCCTTGCGCTCTTCCTTGGCTTTGCAATTAATGAAATCAATAATATCCGGATGGTCTATATTCAAAATCACCATCTTCGCCGCGCGCCGCGTCTTGCCGCCCGATTTGATCACCCCGGCAAACGCGTCGTAGCCCTTCATGAAGGAAAGCGGACCGGAGGCGACGCCGCCGCCGGAAAGCGGCTCGACGGAGGACCGCAGCGTCGACAGGTTCGTGCCTGTGCCCGAGCCCCATTTGAAGAGCATCCCCTCAGTTTTGGCCAGGGTCAGAATGCTATCGAGGTTATCCTGAACGGAGTTGATGAAGCAGGCAGAGCACTGAGGATGACGATAGGCCTCAGTCTCCCGCTTGACCCCGCCCGCGGTTGACTCCCAGTACCAGCCGCTGGCGGGCGAATTCCGGTGGTACTTGTGCCAGAGGCCGCAGTTGAACCACACCGGCGAATTGAAGGAAGCCTTCTGGCGAACCAGGAGGTGGACCAGTTCGTCGTGGAAGTTCGCGGCGTCCTCCTCGGTGCGGAAGTAGCTGTCGTCTACTCCCCACTGAGCGATGGTGTCCGCCACGCGGCTGATGAGCTGCCGCACGCTCGACTCGCGCTC
>JBELAJ010000016.1:0-30910 GCA_049508935.1 Terriglobia bacterium
AGCGTCGCGGAGTTGCTCGTGATCCCTGACAGCGAGGCCGTGATCATCGAGGTGCCCGCCGCCACTCCCGTTGCTACCCCGCCTGAGACGATGGTCGCTGCCGCCGTGTTCGAGGATGCCCACGTCACCGTGGAAGTGATGTCCTGCGTGCTGGTGTCGCTATAGGTTCCCGTGGCGGTGAAGGCCTGGGTGGTCCCGGCCTTTATGGAAGCCGTGGCCGGCGCCACCGCAATCGATACCAACGTCGCCGCCGTCACCTGGAAGGGCACGTTGCTGTTGAGCGTGCCGCTGGGTGTAGTCACCTGGACCGCGCCTGTGGTTGCACCGGTCGGCACAGTGGTCTGGATCTCGGTGTCCGACACCACTGTGAACGTCGCCGCCGTGCCGTTAAAGCTGACGCTCGTTGCGCCCGTCAGATTGTTTCCCAGGATCATGACGGCAGTTCCCACACCGCCGGAGGTGGGCACTGTCTTCACGAAGGGGCCCAGGCCCACAGCCAGGCTGAAGACCGTGCCAACACTGGTTGTGGTGGTGGCCGTGCCGATCACCTGCGTCCCTGACAGGATCGTGGCCTGAAAATTGGCGAGGTTTGGAGTCGCTGAGACTTCTTCCGCCCCGCTACCAGGTGGCGGTAGGGGAGTTGCGGTCTCGCAATAGGTCGAGACAAAACACAAATAACCATCTGTCGGGCCCGCAGTGCTTTCAAACAGCAGGTAGCTTAGACTGGTGGCACTGAAATTGAACAGTAGCTGGGTCGCTGTTGCCGACACAGTGGGAGGGCCGATAGAAAAAACCACGGAATTCGAGGGGGTAAGGTCAACGGAATTTGTGCCGTCATTCAACAGCAGGTTCCAGTTGACAACATCGTCTTCCGCATCCGTGAAAATGCCAATCGCGCCATTAGTGACGATGTCGCCGGTGACGCCGCCTGCTCCGATCGTCTGGTTAACGTCGTAAGTTATGTTGCCAGCGCTGGCGCCGCCATAGTTTGTTGTGCCGTAGAAGCTTCCGTTGGTGGATTGAACCAGCCCCGCGAAAGGCGAAAGGCCGTCAGTGCCGCCGAAGCTGTACAGCGTGGTAAGCGCGCCCTCGACGGTGATTTCGAAGATCGTGCCACAGCCGGTGAAGCTACCGTGTTGGCAATAGGGCGGGGCGTTGGCCCCACCATATTGGGTTGTCCCGTAGAAGTTCCCGTCAGTGCCTTGAACCAGGGTCCAAGGGCCGGCACCGTCCGCGAGGTTGAAGTAGTGCAGCGGGGTTAGCGAGCCTCCTAGGCTGATTGAGAAGATCGTGCCATCGGCGTAGGTCCCGCCATTAAGGGTTGTCCCGTACAAGTTCCCGTCATTACCTAGAACCAGCCCGCCCGCAGGGTTGGCGCCGTCCCCGCCGGCGAAGTTGTACAGTGGGGTTAGCGAGCCTCCTGGGGCGATTGAGAAGATCGTGCCAAGGCCGCTGGTCCCGCCATTAAGGGTTGTCCCGTACAAGTTCCCGTCCGTGCCTAGAACCAGCCCGCCGTAAGGGTTGGCGCCGTCCGCGCCTGCGAAGTTGTACAGTGGGGTTAGCGAGCCCCCTGGGGTGATTGAGAAGATCGTGCCAGAGCCATTGGTCCCGCCTCCGTAGGTTGTCCCGTAGAAGTTCCCGTCTTGAACCAGGGCTGCGTAAGGGTTGGCGCCGTCCGCGCCGGCGAAGTTGTGCAGCGTGGTCAGCGCGCCCCCTAAGGTGATTGTGAAGATTGTCCCGCAGCCATTGGGACAGTTGTCGGTGGCCCCGCCCAACCTCGTTGTTCCGTAGAGGTTCCCGTCCGTGCCTAAAACCAGCGCGCCGTAAGGGTTGGCGCCGTCCGCGCAGGCAGTTTTGGCGCAAAAGTCGTAGATCGTGGTTTGCGTTCCGCTCGGCGTGATTTTGAAGACGGTCCCGCACCCGACGATTCCATTGGCACAGAAGTCGTAGTCGTGGGCCCCGCCATTTGCGGTTGTTCCGTAGAAGTTCCCGTCGCTGCCCTGGATCACCCCCGCGAGGGGGCCGGCGCCGTCCGTGCAATTGGTGCCGCCCTGGGAGCAAAAGCTGTAAAGCGTGGTGAGGGTCTGCGCACGCGGGCTAATCGCCTCCACCGCACAGAAGACACACAAGAAAAAGACCGTTTTCCACGAGCTGAGCTTGCTCATACTGCCTCCTTCGTCGCTCTTGCAACTTTTACCTTCGGATTCCGAGAAGAATGTCTTCCGGCCAGGATTTCCAGCACAGCCTCGTCACCGGTTAGAAACAAAGCATAGCCTCGCCCGCGCGATAGAAATCCGACGACGCCGCTCACCTGGCCGGGGTTCGCCTCAAAACTGAGAGGCAGCTTGCCGTAACTCGCGAGCCACCTTGAGCTGAGTTTTCGTGGGTGGGGTGGAAAGCTGACGGTTAGCGAGAATATTATCTTCGGCTTGTATCTTCGCAAGAAGACCAAACCATTCGACGGCGAAGAGTGAAGGAACGACACATCTGCAGCAGAGCACAGTGCTCTTTGTCGCTGTTTGCCGTTGGCTGGTAGCGATGAAGCACCGGGGCACGAGCAACCTCCCCTGGGGAGAATCCGCTCAAGCAGGCTGAATGTACTCGTGCAAAGAGATGAATGTCAAGAAAATAAGCAGTGCACAGACATAATATCACGTTAATTAATAGTACACAGACGTATTGTCCCTCGATGAAAGGGGAAATGCTTGCACGTGAAAACTACGAAGGCCTAGATGAGCCCGCCAACTATCACTAAGGCAAGCCCCTGGTTCGACCAGTGAGCTTCAAAGAGGCTTTGACCACCGAACAGCGCGGAGTTATCCCGCGGCAAGCAATACTGATTCAGAATCACGCCATGCCGCGGAAAGTTTCACTGAAGAAAGCAGGGTCACAGATCTCAAGTGCTCCCCATTTGTGGAAGAGCGGGCTAACCGGAGATGGAACTTTCACCGTCCCGAAACGGGGTCAACGAAATAGGCCCTGCCTAGTCGGCTACCGTTTACTAAACAGCTGGCCCCCACGGGCGGTAATTGGCCGCTTAAACGGCCAATCCGCGGAAGTGCGTTGTGCCCGTGCGAGAAAGGAGACAATATCACGTTGTGGACCATTACCCACGCCTTACGGCGTGTTTACTGGGAGCCGATATAATCATCCGACAAAGCGCACAAACTGATCCGCGACGATTGGTCGTTCGGTTTTATAATCATCTCCGGAAAATCACCGAGGTGCCGATTACTTCTTATGCGGGCTACAGGGCTCCGATAGTTAGTGGAGAGGACGTGCGGATTGATGATTGGGGAAAGCTCACACTTCGACGGAGTGTCCCGAGTCAGGACCCCTGGCCTGCTTTGAGGTAGACCTCGACACGATCCGTCGTCCAGGTCGCGACGCCGCTCCCAAATAGGTCTTGATCCTCGGTCCAGATCGGCAGGTCGAGCATTAAGGCCACGGCCACCACGGGCCAATCGTCGGGGTCTCGAGTCTCGATTCGCTCGCGGGCCAAGCGCTCATAGTCTCCGTAGAGACTCCCGTCCACCGGCACCACAAGCTGACTTATCTGTTCGAGAATGGTGAGGCCGGAGTCTGGCGCGAGGCCGCGCTTTTCGAGGACTTGCCGCAGATAGTGCCTGGCGTCATCGAAGCAAACATCGGGGCTGTAAAAGGTTGCCGAGTCTTCGTACCGCTCCAGCAGTTCACGAACTCGGCGGCCCAGCACAGCCCGCATGAGGATATTCGCGTCCAGAACCAGCCCTCTGCGCGGGTTCATTTGCGCCTGCCGGCGCGCCAGCGCTTGAAATCGGCGAGGATCTCATCTTCGGTAATGCCTTCGGCTGCCAGCATCTCCTGGAGTCGGGTTGCAGCCTGCCTCAGTGCGGACCGCTCCGCTTCGGAACGTTTTCGCCTGGCCGGCAGATAAAAGCCGATCGTATCGCCGTGCCGTGTGATGGCAAGAGGTTTATCGCTCTGCAACAAGAAGCTGGCGAGCTTTTCGCGAAACTCACGGATGCCGACTTTGAGTGTCTCCATTTGCGTTCACCTGCGTACACATTTTAAGGGACGCTGAAATTCCTGTCAATTGACTGATGGAGTGACGGTGCCGAAAGACGGCCGAGACGGGCGAGCTACATAGTTTTCTCACATATCTTTCTTTTGAGTTTTCAATGTGTTTGGCATGCTTCTTGCTTTCTTGTGGTAACAGTGGGCCTTGCACGTGAAGTGCGTGAAAGCGAATTCCTCTTCCTGCTCGGTGCCGTCATCCTGCTTAACCGTCCTAGTGCGCTTGCAGGTTAGAGGCATACAGAGGGTTATCGCTTTCGAGCCTTTCTTGACGTATCGGCCTAGTTCCTTCCACTTCGGAAACGTGGCCAGAGGTTCGGGCTGGATGCCGCGCTCGAGCACTGGAACAAGGCTAAAAGCTGGTTGCCGAGGCTGTAGCTATGGAAGCGGCTGTACGCCTCGTGAATGAAGCCGGGCTTTCCTACGGCTTCGTTCAACAGAGCGGCCCACGAAACCATTGGTTTTCTCTCAGCGCCATAGCGCGCGCTGCCTGTGAACCCCTGCGGGTCCGCACTTCCGTTTTCGGTCTGTCCGGTTTTGGTTTGCTCGGTCACGGTGTGTTCTCCTTTTCTGCCCCTCTCTCGCGGGCACCCAAGGCAGGGGGCACCCGGCTCCCTGACGCTGCCTTGGCGGGGGAGCCGAGGCAGAGCCTGCGCCGGCAGGGCGCCGGGTTGTCGCCCATCTGCCGTGCCCGCGAGAGAGGGGCAGGAAAGGAAACGGAACCGAGCGCGAAAGAGAAAAGGGCGGACCGATGGCAAAAGGAAGCGCGGCCCGTAGGGGTCGGACTTGTTTCATTGCGCGGGGAGGAACGAAGGTCCTCACGTTGGCCCTTGACAAGGCAGCCGGTAGTGACTTACTCTCCTAAGTGACTTAGGTGAACATATGGAAACGCTGGCTCAAATCCTTCCCGGCACGCTCGATCTTTTGATCCTGAAGGCTGTTTCGCTTGGCCCGCTGCATGGCTACGGCGTTCTTCTGCGGATTGCACAAATCTCGAAGGGAGCTCTTCTGATTGAACAAGGTGCGCTCTATCCCGCCCTCTTTCGATTGGTTCGGCAGGGATTGCTGAAGGCCACTTGGGGCACTTCGGAGCACAAGCGCCGAGCGAAGTATTACGAGCTTACGGCCGCTGGCCGGAAACGGTTGCGTGAGGAAGCAGAGGGGTGGAACCGTTTGGTAACCGCCATCGGCGCCGCGCTAAAGGCACGACCGGAGGAAGTATGAAGCTCGGGTCATCGATTCGCACATTTCTGGCATTCGTATTCCGCCGTTCCCGCATTGAGCACGAGATGGAAGAGGAGCTTCGGTCCCATTTGGACACTCGTGCGGACGATCTGGAGCGCCAGGGCCTGACCCGAGCCGAAGCAGAGCGACAGGCGCGCATCGAATTTGGCGGCTACGAGCGCTACAAAGAAGAGTGCCGTGAAGCGCTCGGCTCACGCCTGCTCGGTGAACTCGCCGCGGACGTTCGTTACGGCCTGCGCATGCTGCGGAGGAACCCAGGGTTCACCGCAGTGGCAGTGGTGACGCTCGCGCTAGGGATCGGCCTTGACACGACATTATTCACCGCCATCGACGGCCTCCTGCTTCGCCCTCCAGCGAATGTCGAGGCTCCTGACAGGCTGTTGGCACTCTACCAAACGCAGCCAAGTGAGCGGGGCGGTGGCTCCATGCCTGTGTGGTCTTACCCCGATTACGCTTACTATCGCGACCGGAGTGATGCGTTTTCCGGGCTGTCGGCCTATTCGCCCATTCCTGTCAACCTTCGCATAGGAGGAGCGAACGACCGAACGTTCGGCGACCTAGTCTCAGGTAATTACTTTACCGTTCGAGGGACGAAGGCAGTGCTCGGCCGCACGTTCGTAGCTGGGGACGATACTTTGGGTGCTTCTTCCGTCGCAGTGCTGAGCTACGAACTCTGGCAGAACCGCTTCGGAGGCGACCCGGGGGTGGTCGGCAAGGCCGTAACGATTAACGGGAGGCTGTTTACCGTGATCGGCGTGGCTCCCAAGGGGACGACAGACATCGGCATACAGATGGCGCCGGCCGTCTGGGTACCACTCAGCGCACAGCCTGCCGTTGACTGGCCCCCAGGTGGAACAGACGCGCTCAAGAATCGTGGAACCGGATGGCTCACGGTCCTGGGGCGCCTCAAGCCGGGTATAACTCCGCGACAAGCAATTGCGGGTTTGCGCGTTGTGGCCCGAGGGCTCGAACAGGATTATCCAGCGCTGGAACGAGGACGCGGTATTTCAGTCGAACCTGCCGTGGCACTCCCGTCATTCGTGAGTGGCCCCGTGACGGGCATCGTCGTTCTCTTGGGGGCACTCGGAGGAATGTTGCTGCTTATTCCATGCGCTAATGTTGCAAGCCTTATGTTGGCTCGATCTTGGTCCCGCAGGTCCGAGCTGGCAATTCGCTCGGCGCTTGGGGCGAGCCGCTTGCGCACGTTGCGGCAACTCTTGACCGAAAGCATACTGATAGGGCTTTCGAGCGCAGCGGTGGGCTTAGTGCTAGCCTTGTGGGGAGCAGCGGCACTGCCTCACTTGAAGCTGCCTATCAGCCTACCTATCGCAATAGATTTCAGACCTGATATCAGGGTTCTTGGGTTTACGACGCTACTTGCTTTTGTGACGGCGCTCCTTTTCGGGACCGCGCCAGCACTTCAGCTTTCGCGCGCCGCTCTTTCGCCACAACTGGGGGGTAGAACTGGTTCCGACGTCCGTCGGCGGTCCAGGGCGCAACGGTTGCTTGTCTCTGCTCAGGTGAGCATTTCCTTACTGCTGTTGATTGGCGCAGGGCTTTGTCTGCGAAGCCTTCACAGTGCAGAGCGCATTGACCCAGGATTTGAAACTCGCGACGTCTTGAGTTTTGCTGTTTCCCCTAGTCTGAGCGGCTACAGTAACGCCCGGGCCGACGTGCTTTACACTCAGTTGTTAGAGCGCCTCGAGGCTACACGCGGGGTCCGGTCTGCGAGTCTGGCTGTTTTGATGCCTCTTAGCTATGGGGAATTGGAGGAGAACGTTCTACCCCGCGACAGAACAGGAACAGGCGCACAAGGAGTCCAGGTAGCGGAAAACCTGGTAACGCCGGGATATTTCCGCACGATTGGAATTCCGATCCTTCGCGGCCGCGATTTTGTGGGGGGCGTGATCGACAAAGACAGCGTAGTTGTCAACCAGACGCTGGCCAACCAGCTCTTCCCGCGTCAGAATCCAGTGGGCCAACAACTCGAGCTCGGTGGGGGCCAGCACCCACGCTCGGTACTTATCATTGGAGTTGCTCGTGACAGTAAGTATCGCACTTTGGGCGAATCGCCCACGCCATTCTTGTATGGGGTGTTCAGGCCTGGTTTCGAGGGCCCGGCTGGAACGACCGTTTTGGTGAGGACTTCGGGTGCCCCGCAATTGCTGATCCCGGCGATTCGCAGGCAAGTGCGGGCACTTGATAAGAATCTGCCCGTAACCGGGATGGAGACCATGACTGAACAAATCCAGTCGGCGCTTTGGCTGGCACGAACACTGGGCGCTTTCTTTGCGGTCCTTGGAGTTGCCGGAACGCTCTTAGCGATGGTTGGACTCTATGGAAGCGTAGCATACTCAGTCGCACGTCGCACGAATGAAGTCGGCATCCGAATGGCCGTGGGTGCCCAGCAAAGGGATGTACTAAAGCTGGTTGTGGGCGAGGGCCTTTTCCTTGCGCTGAGCGGGATAGGGGCGGGGCTTGTGCTTGCCTTTCTGCTCACACGATTCCTTCGCAGCCTTCTCTATGGCGTAAGCCCAACGGATCCGTTGGCGCTGTCCGCCGTGTCGATTCTTTTCATGCTCGTTGCTCTGGCCGCGTGTTACATCCCGGCGCGCCGAGCAACCAAGGTTGATCCAATGGCGGCGCTACGGCATGAGTAAGGGCGAGAAACGATCTCTGCGGGGCCAGAGGAAAGGGTTATGAAATTCTGGACATCGCTTCGCGCGCTCCTGGACTATGCGCTCCGCCGTTCCCGCGTCGAGCACGAGATGGAAGAAGAGCTTCGCTCGCACCTGGCAAGTCGTGCGGACGACCTGGAGCGCGAGGGTGTGGCCCGAGCCAAAGCAGAGCGGCAGGCACGCGTAGAATTTGGCGGCTACGATCGCTACAAAGAGGAGTGCCGAGAGGCGCTCGGGTCAAGGTTGCTCGGCGAAGTGGTTGCGGACGCGCGGCACGGGCTGCGGATGCTTGCACGGAAGCCGGGGTTCGCGGCGCTGGTAATTCTCACGCTGGGCCTTGGCATTGGCGCCAATACGGCGATGTTCAGTATTGTCGACGCGGTTCTGCTGAGGCCGCTTCCCTACAAGGACCCTGAGCGGCTGGTGGTGGTGTGGGCCACCGAAGTCAAATCCGTCGGGCCGTCGGTCCTCTTCGGCAGCTACCGTGATTTCCAGGAGTGGCAACGTTCGGCCCGGAGTTTCGCACAGCTTGAGATACTGACTTGGGCGACCGCCGGCGCGACTCTTGAGTGGCACGGGCAGCCCCGGCGAGCGCTCGCCATCCCGGCGACGCAGGGCATTTTCTCGCTGCTGGGCGTTAAGGCCGCCGAGGGCCGTACCTTCCAGCCGGAGGACGTGCAGCGGGGCTGCACGGTGGTGCTGGCGCACCGATTCTGGCAGGGGCAACTGGGCTCCGCGCATGATGTCGTGGGTGGAAGCCTGACGCTCGACGGCAAGGCGTGCACGGTGGTGGGCGTAATGCCCCAGGGATTTGATTTCTATCCTAAGCAGTCGGACCTCTGGACGCTTATCACGCCCGACAGCCAATTTGCGCGCCAACCCATCGATTCGCTCGTGGGAGTCTTCGGCCGGCTCAAGCCCGCAGTCAGCCGGGCTCGCGCGCAAGCTGAACTTACGGTGGTTCATCAGCAGCTTGTGGGGACGCTCCCCAAGGGAAGTTGGCTGGCCCAGGTCGCGCCCGTGGTGTACGACTTGCAATCGGAGTTCACCTGGCTTGCTGGACGAAATCTCCGGGCCGGTCTGTTGATCCTGTTCGCGGCGGTCGTGGTGGTCTTGCTGATTGCGTGCCTTAACGTGGCCAGCCTGATAGTCGGTCGCATGAACGAACGGGCCAAGGAGCTGGCAGTTCGTGCCGCGCTCGGGTCGGGACGCGGGCGCCTGATCCGGCAACTACTCACCGAGAGCCTGATGCTTTTCGGACTTGGGGCGGCACTCGGAACGCTGATGGCCTTGGCGGGTGTCCGTTGTTTTCGATCTCCCGCGTTCGTCGAACTTCCGCCGGGCAACCAGGTCTCTATCAACGTGCACGTGCTGGCGTTCACCGCGCTATTGGCACTCTTCACGGGTCTCGTCTTCGGAATCGTGCCAGCGTGGAAGGCTACGAAGCTTGACGACGTGCTGAAAGAGTCAAGTCGTGGTCTGACACGCGGCGTACTTAGTGATCGCGCCTCGCGGTCGCTGGTGATGCTCGAAGCCGCACTCTCCATGGTCCTTCTCGTGGGAGCCGGCCTGGTGATCGAGAGCATCGCTCGTCTCGGTTCAGCGCCTCTGGGTTTCAACCCGGACCGCCTCCTCACAGCAGAGATCAACCTCCCGAAGTCGGGCTATTCCAACGAATTCCGCCAAGCCGCTTTCTATGACAAGTTGAACTCGAACTTGGTCGAACTTCCTGGCGTTCAAGGAGTGGCCTTTTCCTCCTGGCTGCCTTTGCGGGGAGGTGGAGGCGGAGCGATGGCCATAAAAGACAGGCCTGCACCGCGCACCGAAATCGGCGACGTCGCCCGCGACACCGCGAGTCCAGACTTTTTTCGTGTGATGAGCATTCCCGTACTGCAGGGCCGCGTGTTTGACGCACGCGACAACGAGAAGTCCCGGCCGGTTGCGATCGTCAATGAGGCGCTGGTGCGGGAATACTTCCCTCACGAAAGCGCTTTAGGAAAGGAAATCCGGTTCGTTGCGGGCCAGGAGATCGATCAAAACAATTCGTGGGTCACGATCGTTGGGGTGGTAGGAACTGTCAAGCGGACCATCGTCTACCAGGAAATGGGCTACACGAGCCCTCCGGCAGTTTACCGGCCGCTGGACCAAGTTGCAGGCGGATCGATGGGGATCATCGTCCATACCGCCGGTAGTCCATTAGCGCTGCGGCCTGCGCTGGAGCGCGCCGTTTCGGATCTTGACAAGGACGTGCCCGTATCGAGCTTCGAAACGGCGAACGAAGCGATCGCCGAGTCTTTACTTCAGCCTCGGTTCCGGGCGATCGTGCTCGGGATATTCGCCGCGCTCGCGCTGGTGCTTGCGATGGTCGGACTCTACGGAGTGCTCTCGCAAGCGGTTTCGCAGCGAACTCATGAAATCGGCATTCGCATGGCGCTGGGCGCCGAGAAGGGTCGAGTATTGGCGATGGTGGCCCGGCAGGGAATGGTTCTGGCCGTGGGCGGCATGGCGATTGGCCTGCTTGCGGCGCTGCTTCTGACTCGCCTTCTCACGGCGATGCTCTATGGAGTGCGGCCCGCAGACCCCTCCGCGCTGGTGGTAGCTGCCTTGCTGATGAGCCTCGCCGCCCTGCTCGCGGCCTATGTTCCCGCGCGACGGGCGACCAAGGTGGATCCCATGGTGGCGCTGCGGTACGAATAATTCATGGCGCCTTCGGCGTCACAACGAGGTATGAAAGTAGGCCGGCAGAAGCCGGACACACAATCCCACGCACAGCCGCGACGATAGGGGAAGGTGCTCCTAAGGGAGGTCGGTTGGTTTGAAGACTGTGATCTCGCGCACCCGTTCGAAGTCTGCGTCGTTGCTGGCTAGGAAAGAGAGGCCGTACTCACGCGTGCAAGCGACGATCATTGAGTCGTTGGTCAGGAGTCCGGCTTCCGCACGCACAGCCTGCGCGCCGCTGACAATAGCTTCGTTCACAGGCAGGAAAAGGAGATTCAGAGCCAAGATTCGCTGGGTATTTCGCCAGTAATCCGTCAAGGCGGGGATTTGCTTGAAGTTGTTGCGAAGCGCCCTGGCTCCCCCGGCTGTAATCAGGCCCTTGGATAGGGCCTCAGCGATCATGAAGCGGTGTGTCACCTCATTGACCGTTTCAAATGGCGCAAGGCCGGTCACATCCTCTCGCGAACACCGTTCGAGAAGGTGGCGGCATTGAGTGGACTGGCCAGTGAGCGCGTAGATGAAGATGTTCGAGTCAAGGAAAAGAAAACTTCCTTCAGGAAGATTCGGAACGGCGTCGACTGCCATGGTTAGGATTGTTCTTCGAGGTCAACGTCCTCAGCGACCCGTCTCCATTGCTCAGGGGAAAGTTTTATGGGCTCTTCTTCGTTGATGGCTGCCAGCGCCCGGGATACACGTTCGGCTTTGTCCTCGGGGGTGAATCGCTTCTGGACCATCTGCTGAAGCGCGCCTGCCGGCTTTTTCATGCTGCTTCGAGTACTCATGGTAAATCTATTGTAACCTATCAGGAAGCCGACTTCTCAGGCCCGATCCGTTCGCAGGGCGATCAATCACTTGGAGATCACTCGTGGAAAGGGCGTTTCTCGCAAGGAATCTGAGGGCAGAAATTGTCGGTAAACACTATGCCCTTTGACCTACATTGCACGATGAATCTATCGGGAAGTTTGTCTTGCACTTCGACTTCGCCGAAGGCATCACTGACCCCGAAGAAATTTGCACCCTGACCGGTTTCTGTCGGCTTCGGTTTTTCTCCACATAGTTAAGTCACTGCTGGACCTCGGTGGGCGCGGGGTTTGTGTCACGTTCTCGGGCTGGCGCTTTTGAAGCAGCGCTGGCTCCGGGAATCGTCAAGAGGAACAGGACACGCCCGCTGACTTCCTCGTCGAAATCGGTACCGCCTCTCTCAAATGCCAGCCTTATTCCTTCCGTCGGATGTTCGTCCGGTACCTTGCCGAGAGCACAGCTCACTTGCAGTGTGGCGTTTTTCGCAAACCCCAACGCCGGAAGCAGGCGGATGCGCAGCACAGCCAGGCCGCCCGCGGGCATGGAGCCGGAGAACGTTGGCAAACGCTTGGGGCCGAACTGCGGGGGGCCTAATGCCCGGCCTTCGCGCATCAGCGCCCCCGGCGCGATACCGTACGAATCAAAACTAACGAGCGCGCTCGCCACCCAGACACCCGCCTCGAGCACCATTCCGTCGGCGGACTTGTGGGTGAAAGTTCCGGCTGCTGTAACTGACTTGCTTGGCGTAGTGAGTGTGCCTGCGCCGTTCATCTCGAAGGTCGCGCCATCGGCGGACTTGACGATGGCGGGGCAGGGGGAAGAATCTCCATTATCACAAAGGAACCCCGCGCCAACCAGGAAGAAGTAACTGCTATTGCTAGTTTGGGCTATCGCCGGAATAACAGCCAGAAACATCGTCAGGCTCGGCAGTGCCACCCACGCGATGACCCGGTTCGGAAATACTCGTTGGCAAGACATAATTCTCCTCCCGCCTTTACTCTGCCCTCGCGCTGGCAATTCTCTGAGCGGTTTGGCTGACCGCGGGCTGCGCGTCGGGAATCCACGCACCCACGCGACGCATCAGCGTGGGCAAAAGACCTTTCGTGCGTTACCTGCTGGACAAATCGCCTACGGGCTTACGGTGTCCGCAGGAACCCGTGATTCACTTGGTTCGCGTCAACGTAAGCCCCTGTCACCGCCCCAAGAAAGTTGTTACCGTAGGGGAAGGTGCCTTCGCCTACATCGGGATCGGTGCCTGCCCCCGCAACATCGAACAACGTGAACCTGCCGTCAGCAGTGCGCGTGAAGCCATGGCTCACGTTGTTTTCGTCGATGGACCATCCCGTGATCTCCCCCTCCAGGTTATTGCTGATGACTACTGTACCTTGATAAGCTCCTGTGCCTGCGCGGGGAGCGTTAAACGTAGTGATTTTTCCGTCAGGAGTGCGCACGAAGCCGTGTTTCACGTCGTTGGAGTCCTTGAAGATTCCTGCGATCACCCCGAGTGAGTTCAAGCTGAGAGGTTCAGTGCCCTGCCCGGAGCTGGTGCCTGCACCGGGAACGTCGAAGAGCTTGAGTCTCCCGTCAGCGGTGCGCATGTACCCATGCAGGGCACCGTTCGCGTCCCAGTAGTATCCCGTGATTGCCCCTTGCTCGTTCAGGCCGTAGAACGATGGAGTAAATGTGCCGTTTGGACCGGCGCCGGGAGCGTCGAACGTCGTGAAGGTTCCCTCGGGAGAGCGCAGGAACACGTGCTCAGTCCCGTTCGCATCGTAGTAGCACCCCGAGATCGTCCCCACGGCGTTAATGTTGCTGCCCCCCGTGTAACCGCCAGAATCCCCGGGAGCATCGAACGTGGTGATCCGGCCGTCCGGCGCGCGTAAGAACCCGGGGCAATTCCAGTTTACGTCACAATAGTATCCGCTAACCGCCCCCGCCGCGTTCATTCCCAGGGGTACAGTTCCCTGGTAGACTTCCGTCCCCGCGTCCGGCATGTCAAAGGTCGTTAATTCCCCGTCGAGGGCACGCACGAAGCCGTGACTTACGTTCGCAGCATCGATATACGATCCTAAGACCGCCCCCGTGAAGTTAATGCCGGTGGGAGTAGTGCCCTGCCCGGCGCCGGCACCCGCGCTAGGAACGTCAAAGGTGATGATGTGACCCGGCTGAGCGCTCGCGGAAGCGGCCAGCCCCAGCGTGCACAGGATCAGGCAAAGGCCGAGCACTCCTCTTCGTCTGACTGCCAAACAGAATTGATAAAAAGCAATACGGTTCATCATGATTGGTTAATCTCCTTTTGGCTTAAGAAGGCGTCTCCGCGGCTTGCCGTGGGTCGAGTGAGGCACCGCAAGATCGCGTCCTGATCGGCCGCATGACCCAGCCTCACCCAACCCGCGTCGCCTTGTCTGCGCCCACATTGGTCCAGCTACGAGTAGACTTCAATGCCCTGGAGGTGACGCGGAGGTGAAACGTTGGTGACGCGATGGAGAGTGGATGGAAGACCCAGCCAGTGAGGACATTACGTCCCCCTCGCGATTCTGGCCGTTGACATTCTCTTTACCAAGGTGTATGAGATGTGTCGACTGAAGAGGAGTCTCGCCTTGGCCCCTTCTTCCAGTTCCGCACGGATCGTGTCTTTCGGCACTTTCGAACTTGACCTTCGTTCAGCAGAACTGCGCCAGCCGGGCTCCACAACGCGGCTGCAAGACAAGCCTTTCCAGATTTTGACCCTCTTGCTCGAGCATCCGGGTGAGCTGGTCACCCGCGAGGAAGTTCAGAAGCGACTCTGGCCAAACGGTATCGTCGTTGACTTCGAACACAGCATCAATACAGCGGTGAAGCGCTTGCGCCAAGCGCTGGGCGACGACCCTGAGGATCCCCGCTTCATCGAAACCTTGCCTCGCCATGGTTATCGCTTTATCGCGCCAGTCAACGGAGGGGCGGACGGCGGTGCGCCCGATGTAGCGCCGGTGCCCTCACGGGCGGTTGCCCGCGTGGCGCGCTCCGACCGCCGACCACCTGCAGGGACGGTTCGCGAACCGCCCCTACGAAATCGTTGGATGTTTATCCTTGCCGGTGCATTGGGTGTGCTTGTTGTGGCCATGTCCGTAACCTGGTTGGCGACCCGTCTGCCGGGTCCACCCCAATTGACAGAGCGCCGACTTACTACCAATTCCCTCGAGAACACTCTCACCGGCGGTGTGATATCGCCGGATGGCAAGTACCTGGCTTATGGCGATCGAATGGGCCTGCACCTGAAGCTCATTCGAACCGGGGAAACCAGAGATGTTCCTCGACCCGAAGGACTGAGACCGTACCCCGACAGTTGGTGGCCCAATGGGTGGTTTCCAGACGGCACCAAGTTCGTTGTCGATAGAATCGAGGCGGGGATGCGTTCGAGCGCCTGGGTCGTTTCCGTTATGGGCGGGCCGCCGCGCCAACTCTGCGATGATGCACACCCTTGGGAGGTCTCCCCGGATGGGACTCAGATCGCCTTCGAGCGCGATGGCGGCAGTGGCTTCCATGACCTCTGGGTGATGGGTACGCAAGGCGAGGATCCGCATGTCTTGATAAAGGGCTCCGACGACGAGGAGTTCTGGTACGCGGCGTGGTCGCCAGATGGCCGACGCATCGCCTATCGCAGAAGTCATCATCTGCTGGGTAGAACGGAAGTCTCAATCGAGAGTCGCGATCTGAAAGGAGGCCAACCCACCATCATTGTCTCCAACCCTAATCCGAACTCCTGGATCTTCGGCCGCAAATTCATATGGTTACCGAGCGACCGCTTCATCTACACGGTGGACGAATTCGATGGGTCCCGACGCCGAGGAAACCTGTGGAATATTCAGGTGGACACGAACACCGGCAAACCAGTCGGCGAACCTAACAGAATCACGAATTGGGGAGAAGGCGAACCAGAACATCTGAGCGAAACGTCGGATGGAAAGCAGTTGGCCGTCTTGAAGCAGACTCGATACTCGTATGTGAATACTGGGGAATTGGAAGACGGAGGCCGCCGATTGAAGAACCCGCATCGGTTGACGCTGGAGGAGGGCAGAGACCTTCCCGGCGCCTGGATGCCAGACGGCGAAACCGTGTTGTTCATGTCCGATCGCAACGCCACCTGGGGCATCTACAAACAGGGAGCGGAGGAAAACACCGCTCAGCCTGTTGTGACCGGTCCTGAATACAAGAATTCGCCTACAGTCAGTCCGGATGGGTCATGGATTCTGTACCTATCCAGCGCCGACCGAAACCGCGGCCCCACAACGCGCGTTCGCGTCATGCGTGTATCAACCTCGGGAGGACCATCTCAGGTTGTGCTCGAGGGGCAAGGCATCGACCGCTTGGCCTGTTCAGAGCCTCGGGCAGCATTGTGTGTCTTTAGTGCGCTGACACCGGACCACAAACAGATCATCTTCTCGGCGTTCGATCCGTTCCAGGGTACGAAGCAAACACTCGCCATGTTGAACCTCCGGAAAGTAGATAAATACGCTCAGGCAACTGAGTCTTATAGCTGGGACTTATCGCGCGATGGATCGCTCATGGCAATCGCACAATTCGATATGCGCGAAGGGCCAGTCGAGATTTTGCCCCTGGGCGGGGGGGCGCCTCGCGAGATCAATGTCAAAGGCTGGAAAGGCCTCATGACCATTCGTTGGGCCGCGGACGGTAAGGGCTTGTTTGTCTCTCCCGCAACCAATCTGGGCGCTACGGCACTCTTCGTGGACCTAGAAGGGCACGCTCGGGTCATATGGAAGCACGAAAGCGGAACGTATAATGCCTCGGCATGGGCCATACCTTCGCCGAACGGCCGATACTTGACGCTTGCAAGCTACGCAAGTAATAGCAACGTATGGCTGCTGCAGAACTTTTGAGAGGAATAACGAATGGGAAGCGACGAGTAATGAGCAGGCCTTGACCCTGACCTTGCATCAGCCAGGGCTTTACTATAATCCTTCTCTGTTTTGACCCACGCTTGCAAGGCCTCCTGCGCCACACGAACTTCTCGCTGTAAGCAAGTCCAAGGGCCGTCTGGACTGCCCTCAGAAGTGAACCTAAGCCACCAAGTCAAGACAAATCCTGCCTTGTCGGAAATAACCGGCCAATCTTTTTAGTCACACCTCTAAGTGCTATAGCTGAGAAGCGTTATTCTTCTCCAGTTGGGATTTTTCTCTTCAGGAGGAGGGGCTCTGCTTCCGGCTCAGATCTTGGCAGGTCAACGCCGGGAGGCAGCCAAGCTGCGCGAGGAACTGGGCGAGTCGCTGGCCTCAGTCCAAGAATTCGATACTCCGCTCAACCAGGTCACCACCTCATCGCTCGACGCTCTGAAAGCCTTAAGCCTGGGGTGGAAGGCCAAAGACGAGCGGGGCCCCGCGGCGGCGCTGCCGTTTTATCAGCGTGCGATTGAGCTCGACCCCAACTTCGCCTTCGCCTACGTGGCGCTGGGGGTCCAGTATAACAATCTCGGCCAAACTGTGCGCGCCCGTGAATACATCATCAAGGTGTTTGCCTTGCGGGCGCGCACGAGCGAGTGGGAAAAGCTGGACATCGCAGGAGTGTATTACGAAACCGTGACGAGGGAGTTGGCGAAGGCGTGTGACGTCTGGCAGGAGATGATTGCGAATTTTCCCAGGGACGGTCTCCCCTACAGTCATCTCTCAGAGGACCGCATGATGGAGGGCGATTACGCGGCAGGCGTGGAATTGAGCCGTCAAGGTTTGCGCCTCGACCCCAATAGCGAGGCATATTACGAAAATCAAGGCGCAGATCTCATGGCGCTGGGCCGCCTCGACGAGGCGCGGAAAACGTTTGAAGAAGCTCTGTCACACAAGCTGGATTACCCTGATATGCACATGGACCTGTACAGTCTCGCCTTCCTCGCCGGGGACATCCAGGACATGGCGAAGCAAGCCGCCTGGTTTGAGGGCAAGCCGGGGCGGCACGAAATTTTCTGGGGCGAGGCTGATACGGAGGCCTATGGCGGCAAACTCGGGCGGGCTCGTGAGCTTACGCGGCGGGCCGTGGAGGAGGCTGTGCGCGCTGACAACCCGGAAGCCGCTGCGCCGTGGCGTGAGGATGCGGCGCTGCGCGAAGCTGCCTTCGGCAATGCTGCGGAGGCTCGCCGGGAGGCGGAGGCAGGCCGGAGGCTGGCGCCGGACAACCGTGACGCGGAGGCGCAGGCAGCGGTCGGCTACGCTTGGAGTGGCGACGAGGGCGGGGCGCGGAGGCTGGCGAGCCAACTTAAGAAGCAATTTCCCCTCGATACCCTCGTAAACGACTATTGGCTTCCCACCATCGACGCGCGGACGGAACTTGCGAAGAACGATCCGGCTGCGGCTGTGGACCTGCTGCAAGCCATTTCATCTCCCTTGGAGTTAGGAATGCCCATTGGACTCGTGGACATCGCGTGCCTCTACCCTGTTTACACTCGGGGTGAGGCCTACTTGGCTGCCCGCCAGGGCAGCGCGGCGGCAGGTGAATTCCAGAAAATCCTCAGGCACGCGGGCATCGTTCAGAATTGTGCCACCGCCGCGCTGGAGCGACTCGGTCTCGCCCGCGCTTATGCCCTCGAAGCTGGCAGAGGTGGCACGACCGTCCGGGCCGTGAAAAACCACGGAAGCCACCCGGGCGAGACGCCCGTGCCACAACAAGCCGCCCTCGCCAAGGCCCGCGCTGCATACCAGGACTTCTTCACGCTCTGGAAAGACGCCGACCCCGACATCCCCATCCTCAAGCAAGCCAAGGGGGAATTCGCGAAGCTGAAATAATCCCGCTGACCCACATTCAGGATTTGCCGCGCCGCATGAACGGGCGGGACGCCCGTGCCACGCCTCATGCGCCCACCTCCTCCGCTGCCAGTCCTTTGTTTTCTATAACATTCTGGCTTTGTTCCGGCGATTTTGATGTTTCGGTGGCGTCTTCCTCTGCCGGACTTTCTGTCTGAGATAGGGGTAGGGAGAACCGATTGAAGGCGGTCCCCCCTCCCTCCGAACCGGACTGGCGGATCTCCCGCATCCGGCTCTCCAGTCGGTGGTTTTACCTACGAGAGGAGCGATGAACGGCCAGCCCGACGCTTCGGAGAAAACGGCGAGAGACCGGCGGCCAAGCCGCCTCGACCAGCGAGTCATCACCATGAACCCGCTTCCAGACCAGCGTTTTCGATTCCGTCGACGACGAACCGAATCCGCCACCGGCACAGCCCGTAGGCACTGGGTAGGGGAATACGCTGCTGTCCATCTCGGCTCATCCACCTTCCTGCGTCCCTTCGCTCCGGACCGATTACAGGCCCTTCTTCGCTCGTATGGACGCTCTGACTCCTGCTCGCGCCGCCTCGGCAGTGCCGGGATCATTGTGCGGCGACCACCTCCTCGACTCCTTCGCGAGCAGGTCTCCCTGATTCACGCACCCGGCCTTCCGACCATTCCGTCTCCAACCACCTGTGGACGCTGCGTCTCGTCAGGGCACGTTACCCATCGACGGATCGCACCGAGATTCCATCCCACTACGGGTTCTTCTCCCAACGGGAACTCGGGGCTTCGCCACTCGCTAGCAGGCTCGCCCCATCTCACCGGCCGAATCGAGTTTCTTATCGTACGGACTGGCCGTTCACCTCCTGCTGCTCCCCACCCCGTGTCGCCACGACGCAGTTGCAGTCGGTTACAAGTTACGTTGACTTGGAGAGGACTTTCACCTCTCCTACCAAGTGCGCTCTCAGGCGCACTAGCGCTGGCCTTCAGGCCAGCATCTGCCGAACTGAAGTTCGGCGCTACTTCACCACTGTCGAGCCCCACCAGCTTGCTCAGTTCCTGCGCTTCCCGGTCGTCCGTCTCATTGTCGGGAGGGCTGGCCTCCCGTTGCGTAGGGGCGGTTCGCGAACCACCCCTACACTGCTGGGCATGTTCTTTGCGCATCGTCAGGAGAATCCTCACCTTGCGGTCGATCGAGCGGTCGAGCGCCATTTGCTGCCGCGCCAGCATCTCCCACGTCTCCCCCGCCGGAGCCAGGCAGGCGTCCCGCTCAATCGCGTCCTTCTCCTCCCGCGCCTTCACCTCCGCCGCGAACTGTTTTTCCACCACGGCGATTTCCTCCTCCAGCAGGCGCAGCAGTTCCCGCCACAGGGGGTCCACGTTGGCCTCGCCCCCCATGTTTTCGTTCACGAAATCCCTTAACCCTGCCTCGTTCTTCTGCACCTGGTAGTAGGCCCGTTGCCTGAACATCCACATCGGTTGGCGAAGCCGCGCCGGCCCCCAACCGAGGGCGCCCCGCTGATAATTTTGGATCACCTTCTGCTGACCCAGCGTGAAAATCCCCCGAGGGAGCTGCTCTCGAATCACCCGCAGCAGCGAGAGTTCGAGGCGCAGGCGCCCGCACGGGTCAGTGGGCTCGCCCAGTTCGAGGTCGGTGGCGTCAAACTTCGAGGGCTCGAACGTGACGGCGGCGATCTGGTCGCGGCGCGTGCGTTGCCGGTCCTCGACCGCCTCGAGGGCGCGCCGCATCAATCCCGTCTCCATGCGCTCGAACCGCTGGCGACGCCAGTAGAGTTTGGCCAGGTCTTCGAGTTGCCGGTCCCAGAGCGCGTCGCCCGGGCCGTAAGCGGTCGCGAGTTCCCGCTTCAGGGCCGCGTAGCGCTCGGGATCTTCGCCCAGCGCCCGCATCACGGCGGCCTCGTTTTCGGCCGCCGCATCACAGCCGTGCTTCAAGGCGTTCATCCTCATGCGCTGCTTTCCAGCCTCGCTGCGAGGTCCGGTGGAGCGCTCGGAATTGTGCCGTGCGGCGTCCAGCCGCCACGGGGTAAGACAAGTGGACTTCCGTAAAGACATAGTATTCTCCATGATTAGAAAAGTTCGGGGGCAGGGGCGGTAGGCGAACCGTCCCCACAAGAGGTGAGACAGACGTTCACAACATTGCGGGCTACCAGAAGGCCAGGCAAGTTGTCAAGACCATAGTATTACGCTACACAAATAGGTTTACTGCTATGGACGCGGGAAGCCCTGGACCGCTGTAGGGGCACGCCATGGCGTGCCCCTACCTAAAGGCGGAGCCGGGGCTGGCGCAGGGCGAAGCCCTGCGTTGCGCGGAGCCGGAATGGACAGAGACCGCAGAGCTGCGCTCTGCGCCGGCCCGGTAATAGTGTATCTGCATGGACAGGCGGTGATCATACGCCCAATTGGGGCGCATACATCCCGACAAAAACCGTCGGGACGTATGCGCCACCCGCGTTCTTCGTTGCCGCGCTGAAAGCACGGTGACCTACTCGTACCTCAACGCCTCCACGGGATCCACCTTCTCGGCGCGCCGCACTGGCACCCAGCACGCCAGTAGCGCCACTCCCACAAACAGTAGCCCCACGACGACCAATGTCGCCGGATCGCTGGGCTGCACCTCAAACAGGAACGACCTCAGCACGCGCGACAAGACCATTGCCAGCGCCACCCCTGCAAGCACCCCTGCCGCTATCAATCGAAATCCTTCGCCGAAGATCAGTTTCCGAATGTCTTTAGGTTCCGCGCCAACTGCGCTGCGAATCGCCAATTCCCGCCGTCGCGATGCCACCGACAGTGAAAGCACGCCGTAAATTCCCACCAGCGTCAAGACGCTCCCCACCGCCGAAAACCCCACCAGCAGTTGCATCGCGAACGCCCGCGAGGCCTGCGATTCGTCGCGAATCTGTTCCAGCGTCTTCACGTTTTCAATCGCCGCCGTAGGATCCACGGAGCGCAGTTCGCGTTCCACTGCCCGCACTACAGTGCGCGGGTCCGCCGTCGTCCTCACCACCAAATGCTTCGAAAACGCAGCCGCCTGCCACAGCGGCAGGTAAATCTCCGGAGACGCTTTCTCGGTCAAATCATCGGTTCGGCTATTCGAAATCTCCCCCACAATATCCGTGCTCGGTTTTTCCCGCCCGTTCCGCCAGAACTTCCGCCCAACCGGACTCTCATGCGGGAAGTAGCGATCCACAAATGCCTGGTTCACGATAGCCACCCCCGCGGCCTTATCATCATCCGTCGCGCGAAATTCCCGCCCCGTGAGTAACGCCTCCCCCATCAATTTGAAATAGTCGGGCGTCACCGCGCGCAGGGGAAGCGCCGTCTTGTCGCTCTCTTTGACCGCTGGCGGCTGCCCCTCAATTTCCAAAGTCGCGGGCCAGTTGTTTCCGGTCAGCGGCACTCCCCACGCAAACGCCGCGTATTGCACGCCGGGAATTGCCGCAACTCGCTCCAAAGCCTGCCGGTGAAAGCTCCCCCAGTTCGACCAGCTCTGCACCTCCGTCACACTCATCGTCAAGATCCGTCTTGTGTTGTAGCCCGACGGCACCTCCGCGATTTTCACCATCGTGCGAATCAATAGTCCCGCGCCGACCAGCAGGGCCAGCGTCAACGCCGTTTGCGCCGTGGTCACTCCGCGCAAAAGCTGGCGTTCTCCCAATCCCGCAGTCCCTTTCTGCCCAGCATTTTTGAGAACTTCCATTGGATCCAGCCGGAAAGCTCGCAGCGCTGGAAAAATCCCCGCGAGAACCGAAGCCAGCAGAGCCGCGCCGAATCCCCACCCCAGTACGGCCCAGCCCGCTGTCACTCCGTCCAGGCGCGGAACCGCATGTCCAGCAATCAACTTGAATATCTTCACGACACCAAACGCCAACCCCACTCCAAGTGTGCCCCCCGGCAACGCCAGCAGTAGGCACTCTATTGTGACCTGCCGGAGAAGTGCAGCCCGCCCCATGCCCAGTGCGCCCCGCACCGCGTATTCCTGCTGCCGTTCGAGGCCGCGTACCAGCAGCAGGGCCGCTGCGTTCCCACACCCGATCAGGAGGACCATCGCCGCGGCCCCCAGCAACGGCAACAGAATCCTTCTGCCGTCCCGATTCATTTCTTCGGTCAGCGGCTCCAGCTGCGGTGTGAACCCTTCAAAGTGCGGCTCTGACTGCCCCTCCCTTTTCGCCAGCAGTGATAACTCTTCTTGGGCTTGCCGCGGCCTTGTCCCTTCGCGCACTCGCGCCACGAGGTTCCAGAAGGCATCCTTCATTCCGGCCGGGTCGGGCACCGCAGGAACCCAGAAATCCACCGTCGCGTTCACGTTATAGTTTGGCTCTTTGGCACTTCCCGGCGATGGAAGGAAGCGTACCCCCGGCTGCATCACCCCAATTACGGTGGGCGACACTTTCCACCGGCTGATGCGCACCGTTTTGCCAATGATCTGCGGGTCGCCGTTAAACGCCCGCTGCCAAAACTCATATCCGAGCAAAATCGCCCGCGTTGGTCCCAAGGAAAAGTCCGAGTCCTCAAAGCCCCGGCCGGCGACTGTTCTTAGTCCCATTACCGGTAAATAGTCTTTGCTTACCCACATGCCCTGCATTGATTGGCTGCCATCGTCTCGAATCAGAAAGTTGAACGTCCAGTCGTAAGCGGCGATTCCTTCAAACGACTTCGCCTCCTTTTGCCATTCCATCCACTGCTGCGCCGCCCACCCTCGCGGACTGTCCATCTTCCGGCCGTCCGTCCGCGCCGTCGGAATGAGCATCAGTTGCTGCGGCTTCTTGTACGGGGGCGGGGTCAGCAGCACGCCCTGGATCAAGCTGAACACCGCCGAAGTCGCGCCGATCCCAAGCGCCAAGGTCAGGATCGCAATCAGGCTGAAGCCCGGCTGCTTCAACAGCATCCGTATGGCAAATCGAAGCTCTCGGAGCATGTATTCCTCCATCAGTTCTCAGTTTAGCTAACAACCGCGTCCACAGTCTCAAACGGCACAGGTTGGCCGTACGGTTTCCATACTCATCATCCATCCGGTTGGACGATGGGACCCCGGCCGGGTTAGCTGCCAAGCCAAAAAGGATTTGGGTAGAGGTTAGATCGGCTTGTCGGAACTTGGCAGGCCGCCCCTTTGTCGCTATCACGCCAGGATTTTGTCCACCACGTTCCCGGCCACGTCGGTGAGCCGGAAATATCGGCCTTGAAATTTATACGTCAACTTGGTGTGATCAACGCCCAGGCACTTCAAGATGGTGGCTTGCACGTCGTGAATGTGGACGGGGTCTTCGAGGATATTGTAGCAGTAGTCGTCGGTCTTGCCGAGGGTTATACCGGGCTTGATGCCGCCGCCGGCCATCCACATGGTAAAGCATCGTGGGTGATGGTCGCGGCCGTAGTTAGTATCGGTGAGCTTGCCCTGGCAATAAACGGTGCGGCCGAATTCGCCGCCCCAGATCACCAGCGTATCATCCAGCATGCCGCGCTGCTTCAGGTCGATCACCAGCGCCGCCGATGCCTGATCGACGCCCTTCGACTGGAGTGCGATATCGCGAGGCAGGTCGTTGTGCTGGTCCCAACCCCGATGGTAGAGCTGGACGAAGCGTACTCCACGCTCCGCCAGGCGGCGCGCCAGCAGGCAGTTGGCGGCGTAGGTTCCGGGCTTGCGTGAATCGGGGCCGTAGAGATCAAAGGTGGAAGCGGGCTCCTTCGATAAGTCCATCAGGTCCGGAACGGACGTTTGCATGCGATAGGCCATTTCGTATTGGGAGACTCGGCTCTCGATTTCGGGGTCGCCGTATTTCTCCGCCAGCAAGCGGTTCAGCTTGGCCACTCCATCCAGCATGCGTCGTCGAGTGGTGGGCGAGATTCCCGGCGGGTTGGAGAGATAAAGCACGGGATCGCCGCCGGCGTGAAACTTCACACCTTGATATTTGGAAGGTAGAAAGCCGTTACCCCACAAGCGCGAGAAGAGCGGTTGGTCGGGGTTCAAGGCATTAGCTTGCGAGATCATGACGACGAAGGCCGGCAGGTTCTGATTTTCGCTTCCCAGACCATAGCTGACCCACGAGCCCATGCTGGGGCGGCCCGGCTGCTGGAATCCCGTTTGAATGAAGGTGATTGCAGGATCGTGATTAATCGCGTCGGTATAGACCGTCCTAATGAGGGCAATGTCATCGACAATCTTGGCATGATGCGGCAGCAGTTCGCTCAGCACCGCGCCCGACGTTCCGGCCGGCGTGAAGTTGAAGATGGAGGGCGCTACGGGCAGCGTCGATTGCCCGGAGGTCATGCCCGTGATGCGTTGGCCCATGCGAATCGAGTCAGGCAGGTCAGTGCCCTTGAACTTTGTCAAGGTCGGCTTGTGGTCAAACAGATCGATCTGCGAAGGAGCGCCCGACTGATGCAGGAAGATGATCCGCTTGGCCTTGGGTGGGAAATTGGGAAAGCCCAGCAATCCACCTGTCTTGGGATCAAAACCCTCCGCCGCTCCAAAGCCGTCCTGCGCCAGCAGCGACGCGAGGGCCGGGATGCCGAGGGCAATTCCTGCCGTGCTGCGCCGGAAGAAATGGCGCCGGGTCATGCGGAGCACCAGGTCGCGTCCCGTTTTCGTTTCTTGGTCCATCATAGCTATTCTCTCTTTGGCGGCGGTGCTTGTCGTCGCCTGTCCCAGTGATCCGTGACGTAAGTCGGGGCGATTCGATGGCGTGTCGCGAGCCCCACTTACAAACGTGCTGACGACATTCTTAAGCCCCAAAGGGGCGGCCTAACAAAGCCCAAGTCAACGGCCTGGGTGAAGATTCGGTGCCGCGCGATTCGCCAGCCCTGAAAGGGCGTGACAAGCCGCTCGACGCGGCGGAGGCGACGGTCCGCGGAGGCCAACGCCTGGTTATTTCGCCCTTGCAGGGCTTGCTACCACAGAAGGATGGGCTCTGCTTCGAAACCCAGGCCGTTGGCCTGGGCTTTGTTAGCTCGCCCCTTTGGGGCTCGAATTATTCCCAACGAAGAATCAACTACGCCCAATCGCTCGAGGGCTGACTTATACTACAGACTTCTGTGACACTACACTACCCCTACTCCTTAGTGATAGTTTCATCCAGATTCAGAATCATGCTGGCCACAGTGGTCCAGGCCGCGAGTTCTTGCGGGTCCAGGCTTGCATTGCTCTTGGAGGCGCCCACCGTCAGCAACGCCGCAGCCTCATCGCGGTGCTGACGGAAGTCGGCGAGCGCTTCGGTCGCCGCCTCCTCCAGTACGGCGGTTTCCTGAGAATCCGGAATGCGTCCCGTGGCCATGCGGAAAGCGTACTTGATTCGCCCCTCGGGCGCCGTTCCGCCCTCAGTGATCATGCGCGCGGCGAGAAAGCGCGCGGCCTCCACGTACGTCGGATCGTTCATGAGCACCAGCGCCTGGAGAGGCGTGTTGGTGATGGAGCGGCGTGCGGTGCATTTCTCACGATCAGGCGCGTCGAAAGTGACCAGCGCGGCCGGCGGCACGGTGCGCTTCCACACGGTGTACATGCTGCGCCGGTAGAGGTTGCGGCCCGTTGACTCGGTATAGGTCTGCCCGGTGAACCCGGACCCGAAGGCCATCTCTTCCCAGAGGCCTTTGGGCTGATACGGGTAGACGCTGGGGCCGCCGATGCGATCGTCGAGCAGTCCGCTGACTGCCAGGGCGTTGTCGCGGATCAACTCCGCAGGCAGACGGAATCGCGGGCCGCGCGCCAGCAGGCGATTTTCCGGATCGCGTTCCTCGAGCTCCGGCGTTACGCGCGAGGATTGCCGGTAGGCCGCCGAGGTCACGATGAGCCGCTGCATGGCCTTGACGTTCCATCCCGTCGCCACGAATTCCGTGGCCAGCCAATCCAGCAGGGCGGGGTTCGAGGGCTGCTCGCCCTGTGAGCCGAAGTCATCCGAGGTCTTTACAATTCCTGCGCCGAAATATTCCTGCCAATAACGATTGACCGCCACGCGCGCCGCAAGCGGATTTCCAGGACTCACGATCCACTTTGCCAGACCCAGCCGGTTCATCGACAACCCCGGCGCCATGGGCGGCAGCACGGCCGGTACGCCCGGCGTAACTTTGTCCTTGGGGTTGTCGTATTGCCCGCGGCCCAGCACAAAAGTGTCGCGCGGCTTTTTCATCTCGGCCATGATCATGACCGTCGGAATGGCGACATCGAGCGCAGCCTTTTCTTTTCGCAATTCCTTGAGCTGCGCGTAAAGGGAGCGTTCTTTTTCCGCTGCCGCATGCTCGAGGAAGTAGTCGATCAGGCGGGTCTGCCGCTCTTTCTCGAGGGCCTTGTCTTTTTCCTCTTTGGTCTGGGCCTTATCTTCTTCCCCGATTTGAACTTCCTCCGCCGGCTTCTCCGGCTGCAATGGAGCAATCTCCTCCGCCGGCCGCCCGTCGAGGGCCGAGAGCAGGGCGCGAGCGGGCAAACGGATGGCAAGCTCTTCCGCTTCCGCACCGCTCAGTATGCGGTTGTAGATCCGCAAGTCGTCCAGGCGGCCTTCAAACGGCGTGCCCAGGCTCTTATCGCCAGTTTCGAGCGGCCGAGACGTGCGAAACTCTCCCTGCAGTATGTCCTTCAGTACTTCGCTCCCGACCGGCTTGCCATCAACGTACAGGCGGATTCCGGAAGCCTTGCCGGACCCGTCGTAATCGATCATCAAGTGATGCGGCCCACTGAGCGCCAGGGGCTCCTTGTTTTCAACTTCGATCGCATCATCCGGCCAGCGGCCGGCGAGGCGCATATGGAAATGCGCCACCCTTTTTTGATTCCCCGAGTAGGTTGGGTCATCGAAGGCGAGTTCCCACCCGTGCCAGTTTTTTGCGGCGTCACGTTTCTGAAGGACCTCGACGCCGTGCGCCGGCGCAGGATCCACCCAGAGCGCAAGCGCGAACGGCTTGCTTCGCTCGAAATCGCCCTGGTCACCGAAGGACACCTGCGTTTCCGGACTGAAGTCCGCGCCCTTGGCGACGACGGCCTCTTCATAAACCGCCTCGCCACGCACTGCCTTGGCATCGTGATGGCCGCCCGAGGCGTCCGTCAAGTCGCCGTCAAAGGGAAAATAAGCCGTCAAGCCGTCGCGGGATGGCTCGGCGATGGATGTGAGGGCCGACTTCTGCCACTCGTTGCGCTGCGCCAGAATTTCCTTTTCGGGCAGGGTGGCCAGCGTGGCGGCGATCTGGGTTTTAAGCTCTTCAAGCTGTTGCTGCTGCGCGTGCGACGGCATGGGCAGAACCGGCACGGCATTGCCCTTAAACCCATCCAGGCCGCGCTCCGGGACCGTGTTGAAGAAGGCAAAGAAGCGGTAAAAATCCTTTTGTGTGATCGGGTCAAACTTGTGATCGTGGCAGCGCGCGCAGCCCATGGTGAGGCCGAGAAACGCCGTCGAGGTGGTGCTGACGCGGTCGACCACGTACTCGACGTGATACTCCTCGGGGATGGCCCCGCCCTCGAGCGTAATCATGTGGTTTCGATTGAAGCCGGAGGCGATTTTCTGGTCGTCGGTCGCGTTGGGCACGAGATCGCCGGCGACCTGCTCGAGAACAAACTCGTCGTAGGGCATGTTCTGGTTAAAGGCCTTGATCACCCAATCGCGCCAAACCCACATATCGCGCAGGGAGTCGATGTGGTAGCCGTGCGTGTCCGCGTAGCGCGCTACATCCAGCCACGGCATCGCCATCCGCTCGCCATAATGAGGCGACGCCAAGAGCTGATCTACCCGCTTTTCATAAGCGTCAGGCGAACGGTCGGCCAGGAACGCGTCGAGTTCCGCTGGCGTCGGCGGTAATCCCGTGAGGTCGAAATATACGCGGCGCAGAAGCGTCGCCCTATCCGCTTCCGGAGAGGATTTCAGCCCCTCGGACTCGAGACGCGCCAGAACAAAGTTGTCGATAGGATTCCGCGCCCAGGTCTTATCCATGATCTCCGGCACAGGCGGACGCTTGGGAGGCACCAGGGACCAGAGCGTGTCCCATTTCGCCCCCTGGTCGATCCACTTCTTAAATAGCTCGATCTGCGCTGGCGTCAGGGTACGCCCGGAATAAACCGGCGGCATGCGGAAGGCGTCGTCTTTGGAACCGATTTTTTGATAGAGCTTGCTCTGGGCGGAGTTGCCGGGAACGATGATGCGATAGCCGCCGCGGTCGACGAATAGGCCTTCCGTCTCATCAAGACGCAGATTCGCCATGCGCGCGTTTCCGTCAGGACCGTGGCACTTGAAGCAGGTGTCCGAGAGGATGGGACGAATGTCGCGATTGAAATCCACCGGCTTCGCGGCGGCCTGAGGCGGCGGTGTTGAAGAAGTTCTAGTGGCGGAAAAACTCCACATCAGGCATGCTGACCCGACAAGCGCAAACAACACCCGAATTCTCAATGCGATCTCCCAGCCCTGATCGTAATCGGCGCCCTTTGCCGCATAAAACGGAACTTCTTTCTTGGATTTCTAGCTCACTGTCAGATTACACCCCAGCGCCTCTGAACGCAACCGCACTTCGGGTTTTTGTATCGCCGGAAGTGAGCGAGTTTAAACCCGAATTCCGAACCTGTGAGGCTTTGTGGGAAGAAACCCCTCACCCGGCTCGCTACTCTCGCCACCCTCTCCCCAAGGAGAGGGCTGAAATCAACCATCGTTGACGGCCCTCTCCCTTGGGGAGAGGGTGGCCCGCAGCCGGCGTAGTCATCAGCCGGTGCGGGACGGGTGAGGGGTTACTTTCGCGCCGGGGACATGGAATGAGTTCTGAACTAACGACCCTTTTCAAGTATCAACTTCTGAACCCGCCAATTCAGCAGTTCGGCGACGTAGATTTCGGTTTCAGACGGGCAAGCGATTTCGTGGATCCATCCAAACTGCTTGAGTTGTTTGCCTGACTCACCGAGCACTCCCAGAACCTTTCCGTCCAAGCTGAGCTTGTAGATGCGGCCCGGGTAACCATCGGAACTGAACAGCACTTGATTGGGCCCCGGCGTCATGCAGATTGTCCAGGGCGCACCAGGCGCCATCGCGCCCGTAGTCGTACTCGGCTTCGCGCCGATCGCCGGCCGGGCGTCCGGGTCAAGCGGCACATCAATGGTAATCTGCCGCAGGAACTGGCCTTCGCCATCGAACACCTGGATGCGGCGGTTTCCCCGGTCCGCTACGTAGACGCGCCCTTGAGCATCCACGCCAATGCTATGCGGAGTGTTGAACTGACCGGGGCCGTCGCCCGGCTCGCCCCAGGACTTCAGCCAGTTGCCGTCTTTATCAACCTTGGCGACGCGAGAGTTGATGTAGCCGTCGCTGATGTAAGTGTTGCCCGCGGCATCCCACGCCATGTCGGTTACTTGCCTGAACATCCCGTCCACCGGAGGCAGGGGTGGCTTGGGATGGCGCAGGGGTTCAGTCCCCTCGTCGGAGGCCTCCTGTTTACGCCCAAAGACCATCATCACCCGGCCCGCGGGATTGAACTTGATCACCATGTCCGAACCCTTGTCCGCTACCCAGATGTTGTCATCCTTATCGATCTTCACCGAGTGCGCAAACGACCAAGCGTACAAATGGTGGCCGATCTCGCGAATGAAGTTGCCGTCGGCGCCGAACTCAAGAAGTTGCGCGGCTCCCGCCCCATAGGCAGGTCCGGTCGTGTCACCACGCGAAAAGACAAAAACGTGTCCCTGGGAGTTCACCGCCACGCCCGCGACTTCGCCCAAATAGATGTCCGGCGGGAGTTTCAGAAAATCGGGAACAGATTGATAAGGGATCTTGGGCGGCTGTTGGGCGAAAAGCGAAACGCTGAGCAAGAATGATACGGCAAGTATCGATCGCTTCATGAGAGCCTCCTGCGAACAAGCACAGACCCGTATTACGACATTCGCACGAAATTTCCTCTGATGTTGAACTTTTTTTATATCTCTTTGCCCGTGAAATTCGCAAGTGGGCCGCTAGAATGCCACCGCTGGAGAAGTAGCAGTCTAGGAGAAGGGGACAAAAAACGCGGAAACCGGGACATCCTTACCTGCCGCCGAATAACTCGGCAATGTTAATCGTGAGAAATGCAAGTTAATTTGGATGTTAGGGCTGTTCTCGCCAGCTATTGGTAAACGCTAGGCGACTCATTACCGATGCCCAGCCGAGAGGAGTCTGGTCCGCTTTCAAAGCTCAGTCCCATCTTACGGGTCGGGCGTTTCCCAATCCAGCAACACAGTCGGCCCGACCTGCCAGGTCTTCGAGACGTAGGAGCCAGGCGTCAGCAGTGCCAGAAGAACGTCAGATGTATCAATCGCCCGTTCGATCTTGGTGGTCCAAATGGAACCACCGGACAGTCGCTGCGTGTCGAGCCAGGCGTTGAAGCCCTCCGCAAAGAGGTCTGCTTGCAGACGCTTGGCCAGTTGCGCGGTACCACCCGATCGCGCTGCTGAGGGGCACGCTATGGCGTGCCCCTACAAATTCGGGTCGGACGCCGCCGCTACAAACCACGGTGACGCATGTAACGCCGCCAATTGCCGTACAAGGCGCCAAGGCCGCCATCCGCGGGCACGCCGGTCTCGGTATTCAGGGTTACCGGCAAACGCTCCTTGATCTTGGTTAGCGCGGACGCAGCAGCACCTAGAAATGGCGCATCGGCGTGAGCACGGACCGCGTTTTCCATCGCGGCCGAGATCAGACGCGCGATTTCGCGGCT
>JBELAJ010000160.1:0-15841 GCA_049508935.1 Terriglobia bacterium
GATCTCATCAAAAATGCGGATCGATTTGCTCCCGCCTACTTCATCCGCGGAATGGCGGAACTCGAACAAGAGCGGTTTGAGGCCGCACGCTCTGACCTGGAAAAAAGCGTTTCCCTGGAACCTCAGTCCGCCCTGTCTCATCGTGAAATGGGCAACTTCAGTCTAACTGAGGCGGCAGGTTACCGTAGTCCCAGGCGGTCGCACCAATGCCTCCGGGAGTTGTACTGAAGGGCGGCGCCTTCTGCGGCGTGGGTAGCTCGCCCGGCTGCATGCGAGCAATGAGTTCGAGTCCTGCCTGGACCATCTGGGCGCCTGCTGTGGGCTCGAGGAAGCTGTCACTGGTCAAGCGTGTTTCGTAGCCGCCTCCGTGCGGTCCAAGGGCCTCCTCCGTCGGGACGTAACCGAAGTAGCCGTTAGCGTAGGCCACGACATAGGTATGGGGAAAGTGGCTCTTGGCTTTCAGATCTAGTCCGAACTTGCAGAATAGCTCGCAGGGGCTCGATACAAATACCGCGGGACCTAATTGAATTGCCTGAACTTCGACTTCAGGAATCCCCTCTTTGATGAGGGCATCTAACATGACCGTTTCTTTGGCAAACACCCATCGGGTCCGACCCACCTCTTCGGGACTTTGCCGGACCAGTGCATAGGCTTCCCGCACATGCTCAGGACTGGGAACCCGTGGTTTTATCCGAAGAAGTTGGGAAGCTGCATTCAGTGGGCTCAATCTTCCCGGGACCATCGTCAGAAGTTCCTTCACTGCCTCGGCCCCCACCCGTCCGCCTACGAACTGGGCCCACTGCGTATTGAGTGGGTAGGCATAAGGGCTGAGGTTGTCAACCTGGGTCACGTCGCCCGCCGCGCCTTGCAAGAACACGACCGGCACTTCTGCTCCCATGGCTCCCCGGATGACTCTTTCCATGTAATGGATCCAATTGGCGGAAGCGTCGGAGCCGCTGCCGGGATTTGTGGTGGCGTGACAGGTGAAGTTCACAACGCACCCCAAGAAACGGCCATTGTTGTCCCAGGCGCCGACCACACCGACCTGCGGGTCGATAGGGTCAGCGAATCCGATAATGTCAGGGTTCCCTTGGCCGGGATGGGTGTAAGTGAGGCCGTTCTTCATTCGCAAGCGTCTGCAAAATGCTACTTTGTCCTCGATTCCGGTGGCCACGCCACAATACGCTTCAGCGCGGTTTTCGTTCGCCTCGCAAACTGCCGCGGCGATTTGCTCGATGACGCGCTGGAGGTAGCCACGATCCGCCGCAGGCGATTCCTCGTAAGCCAGATGCTGCACGAACTGCGGCGCATGGTCGTATTGGCCCGGCTGCACATCGCCGATGGGTCCTCCGGAATGATTATGTGCAGCCCCAATCAGCACTGCTTGCGGAGAGATACCACAACGCTGCTGGATCAGTTTGCGCGCAGGATCGACCACCGTCTCCTTGAAAATGTCCACGGTGTCCGTGCCTACGAGTGCTACCCGCATCGTCCCATCATCAAACACCGCGGCTCGCACCTTGCACCGGTCGTGGAACCCCTTGACATAGGTGGGAACGTAGTCCCCAGGAGCTTGCATCCCCACGTCGGGCGTGATATCGCGCTCTGCGAAACCTGCTTTCAAAAGCTGCCCTTCTTTGCCGGGCTCCGCCCGGCCAAAGTACTCCGGAACGAACGTCGCCGATTCGAGTGGCGAAGTTTCACGAGCGGCATTGCCCCCGTCGGCGAAGGAGCGGGCGCCAACTCCTGCAATCGCTCCCAGCAAGGTATTGCGTTCAAGAAATTCTCTTCGGATCACGGTATCGCCTCCTCGAATTTTTGGCTATCTCAAATGAGGAATTACACCACACCCCAGGGGGTGGCCGCAATCCAACACGTAGAAGGTGGAAAAAATTGACATCGTGCGATTTCGGCTCACGCAACCGATTGAGAATTCATGGTAGGGGCACGCCATGGCGTGCCCCTACGCGGATTCTTTCACAGCCTCGTAGGGCCGAACGGCGTTCGGCCTGGCTTGACACAACGCTTGACAGGTTACGGGTTGCCCGGCCAATATTTCCGGCCAAAGCTTTTCAGATCGAAGGAGGAAACATGAACAAGCATCATCGACATTGCAGCGCCGGCGCCACTTTGATTTTGTTAGTGCTTTTTGGGTGCTCCATCGCAGGGATGACGCCTCCCCAGCAAAAGGTCCCCGTCGCGGCCACACCTCCGATGGGATGGAATAACTGGAATCATTTTGGCGCGGAGGTCAGTGAAGATCTCGTACGCGCACAAGCCGACGCCATGGTGAAGAACGGTATGAAAACCGCCGGCTATACCTACCTCAACATCGACGACGGCTGGGCTGGTGATCGCGACGGCGACGGATTCATTCATCCCAATGCGAAGTTTCCTGACATGAAGGGATTGGCTGATTTCATCCATGGCCTGGGGCTGAAGTTTGGAATCTACACTGCGGCAACGGTCAAGACGTGCATGGGACTGAAAGGCAGCCGGGGTCACGAAGAGCAAGATGCCGAGACTTACGCTAAATGGGGTGTTGACTTCGTTAAGGTCGATTGGTGCTCGGACGAGACAGACGAAACACTCGTGTACAACGAATACAAAAAGTTAGGCGAAGCGCTGCGCAAGACCGGCCGGCCCATCGTCTATTCTATCGGCGCTCCGGGAGCAGCGTGGAGATGGGGGGCCTCCGTCGGCGGCAATTTGTGGAGAACTTCCATTGACATCAAAGATAACTGGAACTGGATGTCCGCCGTTGGGTTCAGCCAGAATGGACTGGAGCGGTTTGCCGGACCTGGCCATTGGAACGACCCCGATATGATAGAGGTGGGTAATGATGGATTCGATAATGCCATCCTCGGGAAAAACGATGCCTGGTCTCTGAGGCGGCCTGCCCCGCCCGAACTGCCCGGAATGACGGACGACGAGTATCGGACGCATATGAGCCTTTGGTGCCTCTTAGCAGCGCCGCTCATCGTTGGCGCAGATCTCGCTCACCTAAAGCCCTCCGCCTTATCCATCCTGACCAATCCGGAAGTGATCGCGGTCGACCAGGATGCTTTGGGGATGCAAGGTTATCGCGTCGCTCAGGAAGGGCCCTTGGAGGTGTGGGTGAAGCCGCTTACGGGCGGGCGCAAAGCTGTCGGGCTGTTCAACCGAGAGCTTGGGACTATGGCGGTCACAGTCTACTTTCGGGATATCAGGGTCGGCGCTGATGCCCGCCTGCGCGACTTATGGGCCCGGAAAGATTTGGGGCGCTTTCACGAGAAGTACACGGCGAATGTTGCGGGTCATGGGGTGGTTATGGTTCAAGTGACCTCAGAGGAGTAGAATTGGGACGGTCAGGATTGTCGCAGGCAAAGAGCGAAAGCCGAATCGATGATGCCGACTCCTTCGCCAGAAAGGCCCTCGGAGTGAGACCGGTTAACTGAGCGGATTGGGGGCAAACGGCTGCAAACTCGAATCCTCGGACCAGGCCCGCCGATTGGCGGCGAGCGCGTCGATTGCTGACCCCTCAACCATAAACCTTGGGGGTTTGAGCGCCGGTATCTCAAAGATGCTCTCCAAAACGTTCAATGCGGCGCCCAGTATACCCGCATCGCTTCCTAACGTTCCGCAGGCGAATTCCAGGTTCGCTGTGGCGTTGCCTAGGGCTTGCTTCCTTACAATCCGTGCTATCTGGTCCAAAAGACTCTCGCCCCCTAGTCCCAGCCGGTAGTCCAAAACGACGATCGAGGGGTTAAAAAGATTGACAAGGGTTGATAAGCCGAGACCCAAGTATTTCGCCAGCTCCTCGACAATGGCGACGCACGTCTTGTCACCGACCTTTGAGGCCTCGAGAACTGTCCACCCGGTGATCTTCCCGGGGTCACCGTTGGCGATCTCGAGAGCGCAGGAATTGCTCCCATCCTGAATTGCTTTACGGCAGCGTGCGTCAATGGCCGATAACCCCACCAGCGCCTCGAGACACCCGAAGCTTCCACAGTTGCAGGCTGGGCCGTTCTCGATCATGGGAATATGGCCGAATTCGCCCGCGATCCCGTCGTGACCGTAAAACGGCCTTCCCTCGATCGTGATCCCGGCGCCAATCCCCTTCCCGTATTCGATATAGATCATATCCTTGGCGCCCTTCCCAGCTCCCAGGACACGTTCGGCGAGCGTTTGAGCACGGGTGGAGCCCTCGAGGATGACGGGCTTCCCAAACTCCTCCTCGAAAAGCTCCCTGAGAGGAACATCTCTCCAAAAGCCGAGGTTTGCCGACAGAATCGAGATTCCTTCCCGAGCGTTGACCATACCGGGATCGGCGACGCCAGTTCCTAGCAATTTCTCCCGCTGGATCCCCGCTTGCTGAATAGCTTGGTGCCCACATGAGAACAATTGGCGAACAAGTCCCTCCACGCCTCGGTCCAGGCAGGTCGTTTCGATTACCTTAGTCATTATCCTGGGGAGAAGGCTGGTCACGGCTGCGGAGACGGTTTCAGGATCAAAGGTGACTCCCAAAATAAAGCCGTGGTCTTCGTTCAATCGAAGTAGAGTCTGCTTTCGTCCCATCGGATTGCTCGAGGGACCAACCTCCAGAAGCTTCTGTTCACTAAGCAGTTCTCTGACTATGGGTGAGATTACGCTCCACCGCAAATGTGTCAATTCACGAATCTCCGCCCGCGATATGGGACCGTACTTCCGTACGAGAGCTTCAATGACTGCTCTGTCCCTTTCTTTCTTTCCTGTCACGTGTTTCATTGTGTGCCGTTCGCCGTGCCCCACCGAGCCCGAGGGGACAAGAATTGAAAAATTTTGCTCAACCGCCTAGCATGATAGCACCTTTTTTGGCGAAAGCGCGAAGCGTCTACGTGCATGCCAATAGTGGCGTTTGCGTGACGTGGGTCTTCCAGCCGCAGTCATCTCCGCGAAAGCGCGTATCCACTCCGCAAACCTTCGCAAGCGAGTTGTCTACGCATCGGTTCCGCTTTCGGTGGGAATGACGGAAATGTGCGCCTCACAATTTAAAGAAAATCCTGCGCCGGTAGAGCCAATAGCAAAGGTACCAAAGAATGGCGAAGTCGGCCCAGGCATCTCCCACGGGCGCCAGCGAACCCATAAACGAAAAATTGTGGAGGAATAGGTTCAGATACGGTTCAAAGAAGTGTTCGCCCACAGAGAGGAAAACCGTGTAGATGAATATCGAATTCATTCCCATGACCATAAACGGAAACGCCAGCTTGCGATAGCCTCGTACCTCGAACAGCCAAACAAAGGAGCAAATCCAGAGCAGGATCAACCCGGTGTGGACGAAGGTAAAGGAAGCCGTCCAACACTTATGGATAATTGGGTCGATGGGCCGGATCGCAAATCCGCAGACCAGCGCCGCTGCCGCGACCCCCACCAACCACTTCAGCTTCTCTGCCGTGGGCCGGGTACTGCTCAACCATTCCGCCGTCCACGCTCCAAACATCATCGTTACCGCGCTCCCCAAGAAGTTGATCGTCTGCCAGTCGTAAGCGCGATCCAGATGAAACACCACTTGGTCTATTCGGAGGCCGATATTTGCAGTCGGCGAAAATGGCCCCTGTGGACCCGGAAACAAAACGTAAGGAATCCAATTGAGCGCCATCAGCCCAGCCGCAACTGCTACCTGCCAGCCCCGGCGCAACTGCAGCACGAGAAAACAAATGAGGTAGCCGAGGGCGATCTGCGTCAGCGTCGCGTACGGATCGAACACCTTGCCCGGTCCTTCAAACCCGTACCAGAGTATCTGGCCGATGATAACTAACTTGATGCATCGCCAAATCACGTGCCGAAACATCACCGCAAAGGGCTGGTTCTGCTGCCGCCGGCGCGTCAGTGCGAACGGCAGCGCTGCCCCAACGATGAACTGGAACGAGGGCATGATCATGTCCCAAATGATCAGCCCATCCCAGCGGAGGTGATCAAATTGGCGCAGGACACCATGCAGGGGCTGCCCAGCATGCACCTCGGCCAGCAGGTGTATCCCGAAACCCTCGCTGGCCAGTACCAACATCACAAATCCTCGCGCCGCGTCCAGAGCGAGGAAACGTTGTTTTACAGGCTCTCTTTCTGGCTGTGATACAGTCTATGGTAAAGAAGTAGAAGCAGAGGTTGCCATAATTCGCAACACCAGTCGAAGACAGTTTCTCTTGCTTTAACCCACAATCCGGAATCAACGCTCCAAACTATGCTGGTGCAGGCGACGGTGAAGGTGCTCGCGGGCGTCCACAAAAACTTTAAGCGCACGCGCATAGCTCTCGGGATCGCGCTGAATTGCTAATTTTCTGACCCAACTTTCTCCATAATCGATCTGAGTAATCAAGTAAGCTGCCAGCCTGGGTGAAAACAGTTCCTTTCCGAAGACGTTTAAGTAGACCGGTGAAGTGTGCGCGCTGATCACTCGACCGTGGTTAGTAGCCATCGAGGCTGAGGCAGCACAGCGTGCCGCCAGCCAGCCCGGTCCCTCGACCTTGATTTTTTCATTCAAGGTCATGTCGCGGGTCCCGCCTTGTTCCTGCTTCGAAGCTATCACTCGGCCATTCAAAACCACTTCTAACCGATGGAACGGAACGTAACTCCTGGCTTCCGCGCGAACCTGAACGGACCCCCCGCCTGCGCCGAGCAGGATTTGCTCGCCAGGCACGTGGCCGTCCACATGAAACTGCAAAAGCGGTCCGGTGCTGACGAAGGTGTTTCCGCGGCTCACGGCGTGGGCCCAATTGGAAAAGTTGAATGCGGTTTGACCGAGAAAGGCGTAAGTGCGTTGGGCGCCGACCGCCGTCTCGTTGCCGAGCTTGTCAGTTCCTGCAACCACGGGGATGCGATATCCGCAGTTCAAATAGCGATACCATTCCAAATAGCTCAGCGTATTGAAGTGCTCCGTGTTGGGCCAGACTTCGAGGGCGTCGATTCTGCCGAGTACTACGCTCGCCGCCCACTCGGCGCCGGGGAAAGGGAAGTGCGCGGCTACCGCAATGCCCCCTCGAGCGTGGCACGCGTCGGCCCACTCGGAGAGCGTGCTCCACAGCGGATCGCCCAGAAAGCTCTCCCCAAGCCCTGCCGCAGACATCGGAAACACGGGTGCGCCATGGCCGCCCAGCAGACCCACGTGGCCAAAAAAGTGCTGACGATTCTCCGTACCCATCCACACCAAGGTATCGCCATCGCGTGAGTGAAGTGATCCTTGGGCAAGATTGGCTACATTGGAGAATTGATTGCCGAGTTGCTGAGCCAGGAGATTAATCAGGTTTAACCCCTCCGCCTGGCCCTCCAGAACGGCCGAGGAAGGCGAAATCATGTGCACATGCGTGTCCGCGGTCACCCAACCCTGTGAGCGGAGGTCGACGAAATGAGGCATCCGCAAGCTCAAGGCGGATTGGTCCGGGGTGATGGAGAGCTTTTGACGAACCACTTCATATTCGAACCCCTTCGTCATTTCCAGGTAGACTTCACCCACCGGCAATTCCACCTGGAAGCTCCCATCCACGTAAGCGAAATAGTCTTCTCCGAGTTTCAGATTGCCGAATTGCGGCCGCTCAGCTTGCCGATTCCACCAACTCTGAAGATCCCCGAATTCCCGGCTTGGCGGCGTGTCAGTCCAGGAACTGTAACCGTAAGGAGGAATATATCGGCCATCCTTGGTACGAAAGGCCAGACGCACAGGGGTGGGGTTTCCGGTGGCGTCATCGACCACTCGCCCCTGCAACCAGACTTTATCCTTCTCCAGAATCTCGAGGTGCGGGATCTGCCGTAGCGCTGTCTCTTCCCTCAAAAGCTCCGGGGAGAGGTTGAAGGCGTACTGTTTTCCTGTTTGAGTATCAGTGAGTGTCAGCGTAGCGTCAGGGGTCGCAGTCACCTCGACATAGAGGTAAGGGGATCCCACCACCTGTGCAGCCCCTCCCTTGGCGCTTTTCCCCCACGTGGTCTTAAGCCAGTCCTCGGCCTGGAAAGGAGCTTGGAAAAAAGTCCGGCTTATCACCCCCAGGTCCACGCTGACTTGCCACCTCTCAGCCTGCTCCGTACCCTCCGGCAAAGTAATACGGTAAAGGCTCAAACGCTGGTAGCGCAAGGGATCCTCATGGCCGTGGAACAGAGTGAGGCCACAGATCACCAGCAGGTCGCTGCCCCTAGCTTCCAGCCTTATCGCCCTTAGTATCTGGTCCGGTTTCGGGTTGGGGAGTGTCGTGACCCATATGGCCGGGATCACAGGGGGATCAGTGGAATAGTCCCGCTGATGCGGAAGCGCCATGGAGCAACTGTGGTCTCCCAGGAACGTCGGGGGATCTACTTCAAACCGGCGGCGGATGGGGAAGCGATGTTCGCTGCCATCCTCGAGCAGCATGACAGCCTCTGCCAGAAGCCGTCCAATATCCTGCAAGTCATCGAGATCAGGCGGTGGCTGGCGTGGAGTCCAGTAGTTCTCTTCCTCCAAGGGATCCCAGTCGCAAAACTGAGCTAAACAGACAAAACTAGCCCCCTTCTGAACCTTAATTTCAATTCCGGGAATTGCACCCTTAGTGTTTCGCGTGCTCAAAATCAGCCACGACTTTTGCTCAATTCCCTCCGGACCAAGCCAAAACGGCATTCCCCTGAGGATCTGTCGTCCCGAAGGCATGCGGAGCAAGCCGTCCCGAGCTGCATCCAAGCCTGATTTCTTGGCTTGCTCGCGTGGCCCAAAATCTCGGGGAGAGGCTGTGAAGTATGGGCCCAGATCTAAGGCAGTGAACTTTGCGCTGGCTTTGTCTGTGCCCAGATCACCCCTCGACGTAGCCCCAGGGACGGTTTGGGCAAGCATGAGTCTTAGAGTGGGTCCGGCTGTGCCCGCTGCTTGTAGAAATTCCCTTCGAGATGCACAGCGATTGAAAAGCACCTGCAGTCGCCTCCCGATCGCGGTCAAAAGTTCAACTTGAGGGCCAGTTGGCCAATGCGCGGCGAGCGCGCGCTGGTGATCTGACCAAAACTGGAAGCAGCAAAATTGCCTACGGGGTTGTTAAACTGTGCGTGATTGAAAACGTCGAAGAATTCAGCTCGAAACTCGAGCGCCGTTCTCTCTGTGATGCGCGTCGTCTTATGGAGAGACATATCCCAATTGTTCAGCCCCGGCCCGTGGAAGAAGCTACGGCTCGCGGTCCCGATAACTCCCAATACCTCCGGAGAGAATTGAGCGGTCGAGAAGTATTGATGATTGGCGGAACTTCGCGGGTTGGAGAAGCTTAGAGGCTGGCCACTCCAGTCAGGCAGGTCCGCACCGTTGAGGGCAAACGTGTTGCTATCGCCTATCAGGGAATTGTCACCTGACTCGTAGATACTGGCGGGCAACCCTGTCGTGAAGCGGGTGATGCCGGAAACCGTCCAACCCTCGAGGGACTTGTGGACTACGCCACTCGAAGACCGGGTAAATTTCTGAAGTGGCAAGTCGTAGCTATAGCTGGTCACAAAGTTGTGGGTCATATCGAATGCTGAGAGGGCCCTACTAAGCCGATAGTCAAAGGGATCGACGCACTCGCCGAACGTGGACACGTTGTCGAGCGATTTCCCGTAAGTATAGGCGCCGAGAAACCGCAGCGCTCCTACTTTCTTTTCGAGGGTCACTTGCAGAGAATTGTAATCGGAGTTCGCAAACGTGGCCGCCCAGTAGACACTGCCTTGGAAATCCAAGATGCCCTGGCTTAGGTAGCGTCCGGAGGTAACCGAATAAGGTCGTGTCCCGTTGAAAACCTGTCCGTTGATGTTATAGATAGTGTCTTCGCCAAAGGGACCACACTCTTCTGACGGCTCGTTCGCAGCTATAGCCAGCGCCCGGATTTGCAAGCACTTCGACGGGTAGCCGGGGTTGGCTTCGATCTCGCTCAGGAGATGGTGTCCCTCCGTTCCCACGTAGGCAACAGTCAAGGTCATCGATGTCCCGATTTCGCGCTGGAAACTAAAATTAAAGTGCTCCGCGTAAGGGAGTACGTTATCTGTTTTGGCGGTCGTATAGTAACCAAGCGGCTGGTAGCTCTTAAAACTGTAGTCCGTGTGCTTCTTGGGTGGGAGCCATGGGAACGGCTGTTGGAGATTCGCGCCAGTATCGCGGGACTCAAAGGGCGCCTCGAGGTAAGTCGGTCTGGAGGTGAGGTACTCAATCCCGAAAGGTGGGTTGCCGGTCTCATAGAGAAACGACCCCTCTTCGTAAATCGTGTGGAAGATTCCGAAGGAGGCCCGGATACTCGAACGTCCCGGCCCGCCGAAGATCCTGCCTGCAATGCCACCACTGGACCGGGGCGAATAGGCCAAACCCAGCCGCGGGTTGAAGTTCTTGTAGCGTGTAGGTGAAAGCGTGCTGGGAATTCCAGGGTCACCCGGAAATACCCAACCGGTTGGAGAGTTGGGGAAGACAACAGATTGTAGGCCTGGGACGAAGGCCTGGACTCTCCCCTGGGTATCGGACCACGGTCTGCTCACTTCCCAGCGCAGACCGTAATTCAAGGTGAAGTTGGACTTGATCTTGAATGAATCCTGGGCATAGAGACTGATGTATTTCGATCGAGCATCTTCGTCTTCCTCGCTCGACTGAAGAAAGGAGTCGGGGGCTCCTATCAAGTAATCTGCGAAATCGTTGCCAGTTTCGCTTCCCGAAAGGCTGAAATAGCCGTTACTTGGTCGAGAGCGAAAGGCATCTGCAAAGCTGCGGAAATCAGCGCCAAATTTCATCGTATGCCGCCCTTGGATTTTCGAGACGCTGTCGGTTACTTGCCAATCGTTGTCATTGGTCACGCCCGGAGATGGAACTCCGAAGGATATGCCAAGGGCCTCGAGACTTAGTTCAGGGATCCCTGGCGGGGTGGGGGGAGTGTCGACAATCCCCAACCCGCCCGCGACGTAGCCGTATTTCGAAATAGTGCCCAGGCCGTTGCCGGAGGCCAAGCCGCTGGTCTCGGCTGGGCGTGTGAAATTAATCCGGACCTCATTGACGGTGGTCGGATTTGGACTCAAGGTATTACCGAGGTTGATTTGTTGTGCGCGGGTCGGACTCGTCGTGATGAATCCCGGCATGTTTCCTCCCCCATAGGGATTCACGACATTCGTATCATCAAAATAGTAATAAACATTGAAGGTGCCTAAGCGCGTCGTGTTCAAGTCGATTCTCTCAGCGAATTTATCATCGCGCAGGGTGCCCTTATAGGCAGTCGAAGAAAAGTACGGCCTGCCGGCCGCAATCAGGGTAGGCGCCTGGATAAAATTGAGCGTCCCCGCAGCGGCTGGGGACCAAGCTGCCTGGGGGATAACTTGACCCGGGAAAACGCACATGCCCGCCTGGGCATTGGCCAGGCTATTGCAGCCCGCAACATAGTAGGGCTCGCCGGGATTGACCGTGTAACCCAGCCGTGAGCTCAGCGTCTGCGCAAAATGGCCAGGGAGGTCGTCGCTGCGCACGCTCCCGGTCAAGGGCGCGTATCCCGTGGTCGCGACGTCGGAGAAATCTCCTTGGCGCTCCGTCGATGACGGCACCGTGATATCGCCCGTTGAGGCTCCATCCACTTCCCGCGTGCCCTGATAGTCCGTAAAGAAGAATAGGCGATTTTTTCGGATGGGACCGCCGATAGTTCCGCCAAATTGATTGCGCTTGAGATAGGGCACCGCCGACCCGGGAATTTCCTGGCCGGTTACGATGTTTTCCTGGTTCAAGTCAAAAAAACCTCGAGAGTCCATACCGCTATTGCGTACGAAGTCGTAGAGATCGCCGTGGAATCCGTTTGTTCCAGATTTGGTGACCACGTTCACGATCGCACCTGAGAACCGGCCATATTCGGCATCATAGGAGTTGGTCAAAAGCCGGAATTCCTGAATCGAGTCGAGTGTCGGTATGATGGAAGCCCCGTTTTCAAAGTTATGTTCCACGTCGCCGCCGTTGACCAGAAACGCATTCGAGGATTCACGCTGTCCGTTCACCGAGACGGTACCGCTGCTGAGCTCCCCCGAGACCGTTCCGCCCATGCTTATTCCCGAACTCATCGGAATCACCCCTGCCTGTAACCCCATCAGATCGATGTAGCTGCGGCCGTTCAGGGGAAGAGTCTCCATCTTGCGTGACTGAATCACGTCGCCCAGTTGAGTACTGGTTGTTTCCACTTGCGCAGCTTCCGCAGAAACTTCAACACTCTGCGTTGTCGACCCTATTTGGAGGTGAAAGTCAGTCCGGTAAACCTGATTGACCAGGAGAGTGATTCCTTCCTGTACGGCCTTCCGAAATCCTCCAGCCTCAACTTCGACCTCGTAGTTTTCTCCCACCGGCACCAGAAGGAACTCGTAGCTGCCGGTGGTGTCAGTCTGGGTTGTGTGCATGAGCCCTGTGCTCGGGTTCCGAAGGGTCACCTTTGCTCCCGGGACAACGGCCCCAGTCGGGTCAACTACCGTTCCGATGACTTTCCCCGTTATGTCCGCCATCGCTGGCGCGACTATTCCGACTATGAACAAAGCAACGGTCGCTAGCGCAAGGATTAGATTTCTACTTTTCATGTCAATCCTCCCTCGGCATTGGTTGTCCACTATAAACTAACACGAACTCTGGGGATGTGCTATCCTAACTTCTTCTCGAAATTACAAGGGTAGGCGATCTGAACATACCGAATCCGCAGCCCGCTTCCACTCACAGGCTGTTGGCATGGCACACCGCGGTGACAATCTCGGTCCAGACGCTTTCCAGGCAGCCGGCGTCAGCAGACACTGGCCCCAGGTAAGCCCTCAGTCCTATATTCAGTCTGTTTGCTTCCGCTTTTACTGCCCTATGCTTCTCCGTTCGCATTCGGGCCGCGCTGCAATTCGCGACCCCGACTCGTGGTCGTGACCTCGGGCAGCACCTCGGGGAAGTATGAACCTCAACGGGCCACCTCTTGTCAGTCAAGCTGTGGCGGGACATCCCCATAGGACCAAGGGTGGGTCCCAATTCCCTTCGAACCGGTGGCGCTCGCGGTACTAAAGGGTGGCGCCTTGGGAGGAGCAGGTACCTTTCCAGGGGTCATTTTTCCCGCCAATTCAAGTCCCGCCTCCACCATCTGTCGCCCTGCCGAAACCTCCAGGTTGCTGTAACTCGTGAGCCGTGTCTCATAGCCGCCGCCCTGAGGCCCGAAGGCTTCCTCTGTGGGAACGTACCCAACACAGCCATTGGCAAGTTCAACCGGAAAAGTGAAAGGAAACCGACTCTTGGCTTTCAACTCCAGCCCGTACTGGCAAAAAAGCTCCGCTGGGTTACTCAGAAACACGGCAGGACCCACCTGAATCGCCTGCACTTCCACCTCGACCGCCGGCTCTTTGGCCAAAAGTGCATCCAACATAACAATCTCTTTGGCGAAAACCCAGTCGGTCATGTCCACCTGCTTGGGGTCCTTTTGCACTAACTCATAACTCTCCCGCACGTGCTCCGCATTCGGTACACGACGCTTGATTTTCCACACTTTGCTCCGTGCCTCGAGGACTACCTCTTCACTCCATGCAGCGTTGACTAACACCTTCACGGCTTGTCCACCCACCCCGCTTCCCACAATTTCGGCCCACTTCTCCTCGGTCGGAAACGCGTAGGGACTCAGGTTATCGACTTGGGTTATGTCTCCGCAGCAGCCTTGCAAGAACACCACTGGCACATCAGCCCCCAGCGAACCCCGTATCGTCTTTTCCATGTAGTAGATCCAATTGGCAGAGAATCCCCCCGGACTGGTGGTCGCGTGACAGGCGAAGTTGACAACACACCCCAAAAGCCGTCCTCCTTTATCCCATGCCCCCACCACTCCCACTTGTGGATCGATGGGGCCCGCGTAACCCACAATGTCTGGATTGCCTTGCCCGGGATGGGTATACGTCAAGCCATTCTTCATGCGCAGCCGCCGGTTGAACGACACCTTGCTTTCATTCCCCAGCCCGAACCCGCAGCTCGCCTCGACACGGCAACTGTTGGCGTGGCAAACCGCCGTGACAATTTCCTCCTGCACACGTTCAAGGTAGACTGCATCGGCGTCTTGAGATACCTCGTATGCCAACTTCTTGACAAGCGCTGAGGCGCCGTCGTACTGGCCCGGTTGGACCTTACCAATCGGCCCTGACGAGTGAGAATGCGAGGCGCCAATCAACACTGAACCAGGCAGAATCCCGCACTGTTGGTGGATGATTCGCCTCGCCGCCAGCACAAGGTACCTTGGAACGTCGTGAGCGTCTAAACCCACCAGTGCTACCGGCGTCCGCCCATCGTCGAAAACGACCGCCCGAACCTTGCAGGGATCGTGAATTTTCCACTGACGCTCCTTCACATAACCGCCAGGAACTTCCATGCCAGGGTCAGGCGTTATATCGCGCTCCGCGAAGCCCACTCTCAAAACTGATACTCGCTCCGGGGGCGAGGCCGTCGCTTGATCTCTCCCATAAAGGCCTCGTGGAACGCCGATCGACAAGCCGGCGACGCCGCTAGATTTTATGAATTCTCTTCGGTTCATTGGAGCCTCCCTGGACTATTCTGTCCTTCGAAAACCTGGCGTCGACGGAATAAAATCGCCGTCACACAACGTTAATACGTGCACGCGTTGCGATACTGTGAGACATGATGCACGAACACATCCCCTTTGGTGGGCAGTATTACTGAAAGTGGGGACACGAAATGGCCAATCTTTATCCAGGGCATACAGCCTTATGGGTTCCGCTTTTCTGTCACCCTTAAAATCTGGCGCAATGCGGAGCCCGCAGGCCAGAGCGCTTAGGCCACAGCGGAGACCGAGGGCGACACACGATCCCGCAAGTTCTTGAGCTTCTGAAGCCTTGGGTTTCAGCCTCCGTGGGCACGCCAGGAAACAAGTTGGATCCACCAAGCCTGCGCGAGCCTTTCGATTGAGCACGGCGCTTCAAAATCGACGCGCAACAACCTCGTTACCAATCACCTGGCTCTCATCGTTTCTGTCTATGGGTGGGTCAATCCCGTCCGCAGGAATTCCTGATATCGTTTCTTGTATTCCGCCTTGTAATTATCTACTGCGTGCTCGAAACTCAGCGGCGCGACTCCCGGCTTCATTCTACCCTTTACCCTCACCTCGTGTGTGCCAGGGGCGAGGATCAATTCGCCCTCTTTCGCCTGCACCCGTTGCCCGTCCGCCTCAGCTTGTTGCGCCTCGTAAAACCAGGGGATGCGGATTATCACATGCGCGGGCGCCTGCCGAAAGTGGTTGGAGAGCTCCACATCCCAGCCGTCGGAGTTAGTTCGCAGGATGGCGGTCACGGGGCCAAACACCGTGGGCTCGTTAACCGCTGCGAGGGTTTTCCCGGGCTGCATCCAAGCCGGCGAGACGGCCGAAAAGAAGTAGAGGTCATTCTTGTATTCCCGCACCAGCATGTTGCGCAACAGTTCGATGCCCACTCCCGTGGTGCTACCATCAGGCAATAGGTTCCAATCCGGGATGTCCCGAGTGCTCCAAGGGTAGGCGCCCCACTCCTGGGTGGCATGCGTGGAACTCGTGTGCAAGAGCAGCGCGTAGAGATCCTTAACTGTCAATTCCTGATCTTCTGGATCGCCCCTCACCAACTGGTTTTCCGAGTTATCGGGAGTGTGCCAGTAGTGCAGGCGCGGCCGGGTATCAAAAACATATCCTTCCGCTGTTTTGGCAATGGCGTCGGGCCACACGAAAGCTGAAATACCTTCCACGTAGGCCGCCCTCGATTGGCGAAGGCTGGCGGTCACGCGGGGGTCAAACGGGTCGAAAAGCGGCTCCGGGTAGAGTGTGTGCATGTTGTCCCAATTGTTGCCCGCCAGAGTTTTATCGAGTGAGGGAGGAATGTAACCCCCGCTTTTAGCTGACTGGATAGATAATTGCTT
>JBELAJ010000161.1:0-15779 GCA_049508935.1 Terriglobia bacterium
GAGCAGATCAGGCGTCTCAACGCGGCCCGCCTGCAGCTTGACATCATGCGGGTACCGGGCATCATTGTAGCCCGAACCGATGCCGAATCGGCGACGTTTGTTGAGAATCGCAGCGACGAGCGGGACCAGCCCTTTATCCTCGGCGCAACCAACATCGAGTTGCCAAGTTACCGGGTTGGCTATCTGGCCATTCTGAGAAAGCTCTTCGAACTGGGGGTCGACGAGGTCCGTGGACACCTCCTGTTCGCCGTTTCAGAGACCGAGTATCGGGCGACCTTTGCTTGGCTTGAGCAGGCCGGGCTCATGTCGATGATCACAGAGACTGCCCCCGCCGCCAGGCATGCGTCGGCAACGGAGCTCGATACTGCGCTGCAGAGGATCGACACCCGCTATGCGGAAATCTGGCAGGCTGAAGCCGGGCTGAAGACCTACGGGCAGGCGGTTGCTGACGTGATGGAGTTGCGCACCGACGAAGGCGATCATTTCGACATGAGCGTCGAGCAATGGCTGGCGTTCTCGAAACACACTTCCTTCTACGAGGCGCGTTCGCGGGCGGAGTCGATGGGTGTCGAGGTCGTATGGGATTGCGAGCTGCCCAAGACCCCGGAAGGCTTCTATCAACTCCAGAGCGGGATCGACTATGCCATCGCCAAATCGCTCGCGGCGGCTCCCTTCGCGGACATGCTGTGGATGGAGACCAAGACGGCGGACCTGGAGGACGCCCGCAAGTTCGCGCACGCAATCCACGCAGAATATCCCGACAAGATGCTGGCCTACAATTTGTCGCCGTCGTTCAACTGGGACACCACGGGCATGAGCGACGAGGAGATGAGGCGCTTCCCGGAGGAGCTGGGAAAGCTCGGGTACGTCTTCAACTTCATCACTTACGGCGGGCACCAGATCGATGGCTTGGCCGCCGAGGAGTTCGCCACTGCCTTGAAGCAGGATGGGATGTTGGCGCTGGCGCGCCTGCAGCGCAAGTTCAGGCTGGTGGAGTCTCCTTATCGCACGCCGCAGACGCTGGTGGGAGGACCACGGCTGGATGGCGCATTGATGGCCTCGTCGGGACGCACCGCGGCAACCAAGGCGATGGGCAAGGGATCCACGCAGTTCCAGCACCTGGTTCAGACCGAGGTCCCCACCAAGCTGCTGGAGGAATGGCTGGCAATGTGGACGGAGCATTGGGTCTATCCGGGGAAGATGCGGGTCGAGCTGCGTCCCCACACGCCCGGTTCGGAACTGTTGGAACTGAGGGTGCTCGGCGAGCCAAGTGGGGAAAAACTGGCCACCGTCATCTTCGCCAACATCCAGGATCGTCGCGGCCGGATCATCCTCTCGTTTCGTGACCAGAACACGGTCGCGGCGCTACGCAAGAAGCGACTGATGACGCTCGTCCATCTGTTTCTGATCCATCGCTACAAAGCCAGCAGCGTGCACTACGTGGCTCCGAACGAGGATAACCAATTGCAGGCGGATAGGATGCGGAGTCTGGGGATCTTCTCGGACGTGCATACCGAAATTGGGCAAATCATTGTCGCGCATATCGGCACGCAGGTCGTTGCCGAGCTGCTGAAGCCTGACCGGTCTGCCCTCGCGGAGATGATCCGGAAAACCTCGCCGCAGATCGTGGGAACCCTGGGATAGCCCACCATATTCACCGAAACTAAACCCGCTCCATCGAGTTGCGCACTCGGAATCTTTGCTTTTTGGGCGCTTAGCTGGATTTGGAACGATAAACGCCCTTCCATTCCGGAACCCAGCCGAGCGCCAGGATTGTCGATGGGTGGCCGACCTTTCAGTCCGAATCCAGTCCGGATGCTATCGATCCCTCAGAAATGATCGGTGCGATCGGTTTTCCCGTTAGCCATCTTTAGGTCACCCTCAGCCTGGCCAACTTCCGAGTAGCCGACATAACCGTGAAAATGGATTGCTTCCGGATGGCCGACAACCTCCGGACGTGTCCCGGAGCGCTGGAATGGGCGGAGTTCTTCGGCGGTGGCGTGCTGTCGGTGGCGTTCTTCTGCGCCATCATCATCACCACCGGCCCGCAGTACATCGGCATTCTGCACAAACTCTTCCGTATTTGATTTACGGACATAAAAATTTGTCTTGACAGAATAATTGTATTGGTGTGTAATCTCTCCATGGCCAGCACACCAGACATCCAAGTGATCCAAAGCGCAGACGTCGCGGCGACCTTGTTTAGTCCCGCGCGGATGCGGATTCTGGAGCATCTCGCCGAGCCGGATTCGGCCGCCGGCGTGGCTCGCCGCCTGGAATTGCCGCGCCAGCAGATTGGGTATCACCTCCGCGAGTTGGAGCAGGCCGGACTGGTGAAACTGGTCGAAGAGCGTCGCAAGGGCAACTGCATCGAGCGCATGGTGCGAAGCGCGGCGCACAGCTTCGTCATCAGTCCCGCGGCGCTTGGCAAGCTGGGTGCTAGTCCGGAACAGCAGCGCGACCGTTTCTCGGCGGCGTATCTGCTGTCGCTGGCGGCGCGGGCGATCCGCGACGTGGCTTTGGTTTGCACCCGGGCGGGGAAAGCGGGCAAGCGCGTCTCGACGATGGCGCTGGAAGTGGAAATCCGCTTCGCCTCGGCGGAGTCGCGTAACGCGTTTGCCGAGGAACTGGCCGGGCAGGTCGCAAAGCTTGCCGCGAAGTATCACGATGAGTCGGCGGAGGGCGGGCGCAGGTTCCGGTTCTTCGGCGGCGTCTATTCTGCGATTACGAAAGAAGCACCCGTGGAAACGGACTCGATACAAATTCAATAAAGGAGAATAGCGATGAGACAACACGACATGGAAATCGAGATCGACGCCACCCCCGAACAGGTATGGGAAGCGGTGAGCACGGCGGCAGGAATAGCCAGCTGGTTTGCGCCCATCGCGCGCGTGGAACCGGGTAAGGGAGGAAGCGTCACCTTCGGCTGGTCACCGGACATGGAGGCCACCTCGCGCATCGAGGTGTGGGAACCGAACAAGCATATCCGCATCGTCGGCGATCGTCCCGAAGGCGCGCCGCCGAGCGTGGTTGATTACTACATCGAAGGACGCGGCGGAAAGACGGTCCTGCGCCTGGTGCATTCCGGTTTTGGGGACACCGCCAATTTCGACGGCGAGTTTGAATCGACCCGCGGAGCCTGGCCGACCTTCCTGAAGATGATGAAGCACAGCGTCGAGCAGGGCGTCGCGCGTTGCCGGAACGTCACGCTATTTCGCATGCTGCCCGTCTCTCGCGCGGAAGCCTGGGGGAAGCTGACGGCGGCAGTTCCCGAGTTGCCGAAAACCGCGGCCGGTGTCTGCGCCGTGGAATTCCCTGACCGCAATCACGCTCTGCTCTGCGTATTCTGCGAAAAGTGCGGCGGGGAGGCGATGTTGACCCTGACCTGGCTGCTGTACGGCGAATCCGAGCCCGAAGCCGAAAAGGTCCGCGAGCATTGGACTGGCGTAATCGATCGTATGTTCGCCCAATGAGCCGCGACCGTAAGGGAGGGTATCATGGACCGATTCGCGCTCTTCTCGTCGCCAGTCTGACCACTCGGCTGCGGGCCGCGCGTCATGGACTCAGCTATCGTTATCTGTTCATGCACCCGAGCGGCACCGACCTGGCCTACCTGGCCTCGCTCATCGACGCCCAGAAACTTGAAGTCGTCATCGACCGTATCTTCCCGCTCGCCGAGGCCAAGGAGGCGATGGCCTACCTGGAGACCGGCCACGCCAACGGCAAGGTCGTCCTGACGATGAGTTGATCCAGCACCCTCGTGCGGCACACGTAGGCGTCCGATGACCTGTTCTGCGTGAGCCCAAATGAACCTCTCGGTTCTGGTGACCTCTCTGCGACACTTCGGCTTCGTGGCTGTTAGTTTGCGGGTCCAGCAAACAGCAGCAGATTCCCATCCGGATCTTTGACGACGAAATTTCTGGCGCCCCAAGGCTGCTTTTTCAGTTTCTGGTGAAAGGTAACTCCCGCGGACTGAAACTCAAGAAACAGTAGCTTGATCTCGCCGGCTGTGGCGACGGTCATAGATGCCGACAACAGCTCCTCATGAACGCGGACCGTCGACTCAAGTACCGGCCCCTCGACACACCTGAGATTGAGGCGCGCCGCGTCGCGACCCACTTGCGCATAGTAGGGAGGGTTGCCGTAACTGAATACAAGCGAAAAGCCCAGCTTTTCACAGAAAAACTCGCATGATCTTTTGATATCGGCGACGAGCAGTTGCGGCTCTACACCGACAATGGTCGCTTTGGATGGCGACGACTTAAGCTTGCGCGGTGTGGTGGAAAGTCCGGTTTTCAGGATTTGCCAACTCTCGAAGCCGTGCTGTCTTGCGACCATTTCTTGCGCATCGCTGAGCTTAAAGCTCGCCGCAAGAATCTCCGAGTCGGACATATTCAGGAAACGAGGCATAAGCTCGCGGATTTGTGCGGCGACGGGATAGTGCCGTTCGCGATGCCAACGCAATATGAGCTTGGCTTGCTTTTTGAGGTTTTCTAGATTGGGCATGCAGGCCTCCACCGAGGAGATCGGGTAGGTGGGCATTGCCCTTCGGCGATGTGCCAATGCACCCTACATGCGCCGATTGCAGTATCTGCCGCCGTGACAGTAATTGTCAATTGAGAAATTGAGAACGCACTAATCGGCCCCTGACGGGGCTCCAAAAAAGCAGTTCGCAAGAGGAGGGCTTATTCAGCGAGGTTCTGATTCAGGAGCTTGGTCGGGACTTCTCACCACGGCCAGGACCGCTTCCTTCTCATCTGGAGAGCGTCCATGACCACTTGGCAAAAGACTATCGCCTGCCGGTGGACTGTTCCGCCGCGCTCGCTTATGATACTGCGGCACGAGGCCCACGACCGAGTTTGTAATTCTCGCAAGCGTGAGGAATGGGCCGGGGAGCATGTGGGGGATAGACCAGGGTTCGCAGGATGGCTGATCAAGTTGCGGACGCGACGCTGGAAGCGCTCGGATATAAGCCCGAGTTCAAGCGTGTCCTCTCACTGCGCGACCTTATTCTCTACGGCCTGGTAATCCTCACCCCTACTGCGCCCTACCCCGTTTACGGGATCGTTCAACAGGCTTCCCACGGTCACGCCGCGCTGGCCTACCGGGTCGCGATGGTATGGTTGCCGGGCTCCTTCATCCTCAAGTCTGAACCGCTGGTGCGCGAACTCGCGGACTGCGCCATGAAGGTCCTCGGAAATGAGCCGCCCATTGTGGGAATCGAAGGGCCATGCGATATGTACGTTTTTCACCAAGCCTTCGCAATTCCCGCTGTGCTTTGGGGAGCACGAGGGGGCAATACACACGCCGCAGATGAATACTTGGAAATTGATTCCGTGGTACGGGCGGCGCAGACGCTGTTGATCTTCGTCTGCCAATGGTGCGGTGTATCCGCATGAAACAAGGAGCAACCCAATGTTAGCGAGTCCGTCGTCAGTAGTCCGTTGTCCGTTGCAAGTGTGGCTGCGGCGCCACCCTGCGAGGAACGAACGACGGACCATGGACAACGGACGACGGACAACCGCCGACTCTTCCTCTTGGCTATTTCCGGTTCTGGCGTTCAACTTTCTATTGTTTGTGCTAACGGGCACGCTGCAGGGCCAGGATCCCGTCAAGTTCATGCATGGCAAGCGGGCATGGCCAACCTATACCTACAGCTATTCCGAAACCGTGGCCCCGCTCTTCCCTTCGATCGAAAACGTCGGCTTCTATCCGTACACCGCTCTGGATTGGGAATCACGGTCTGAGAAACCTGTCGCCGTCGAATATGACTCGCTGGTGCTTGAAAACGAGTATTTGCGATTAGAGTTTCTGCCGGAACTGGGCGGCCGAATCTGGTCGGCGCACGATAAGGTGGCGGACCGAGAGCTTTTCTATCACCCGACGGTCATCAAGCCCGGCCGCTACAATGCGCGTAACGCCTGGCCGGTTGGCAATCTCGAGCTCTACGGCCCGTATGACACTCACATGATCACCTGGCCCGGGGAGCCCTGGCCATGGGCACTGGTGCGCCACGCCGATGGCAGCGCCACCATCGTGCTGTCGCACATTGATCACTTCTTCCGGGACAAGATGTTTCTTGAGGTGACGCTGCGGCCCGGCAAAGCTTACATCGAGCTCACCACCCGCCTGTACAACAAGAACCTGCTGCCCAACCGCTACTTGATTTGGACAAATGCCGGCGTGGCTGCCTCGGAAGGAAGCAGGTTCATTTACCCTATGACCAAAACCATCGGCCACGTCAGCTCGGCGTTGCGCACATGGCCGGTCATTGATGGAACGGACCTGAGTTGGAACAAGAACAACCTCAATATGCTGGGGGTGTTCGGCCTCGATATTTACGACAATTTCATGTCCATCTACGATTACAAGGCCGACTACGGGACGATCTGTTACACCAACCGGCTGCTGGCACGCGGGGAGAAGACTTGGACGTTTGGGTCCGGCCTGACAGCTTTTCGTCAAGCCGAGAACTACACCGATCACGATGGCATTTACATGGAGACCCAGAGCGGACGTTTCATCTGGGATGGCAATTACGAGTTCATCGACCCCGGGAAGACGGATGGCTGGACCGAATACTGGTTTGGCGCAGGCAAGTTGGGCGGGCTGACTACCGCGACTCGCGATGTGGCCGTTCACTTTGATATACCCTCCCAGCGCCCCAGCATCGCGAAACTCGCCGTCACACCGACCGGTGATTTTCCCGAAGCCGTTCACGAACTTTACGCCGGAGATCAAAGGATATGGAGTGAAACCAAGGATCTTACGTTTGGCAAGTCTTTTCAAACTGAGGTTCTCCTGGGGCGGGAGACCTCCGGCAAAATCCTCGAACTGAAGATTGTTTCCAAAGAGGGAGCGGTTCTTCTCGACCACAAATTCTATCCCGATGGATCGCATCCCGATGCGTCCTACGCCAGCGACTCAATTCCCAGGAAGTTCGGACCCTTGGAAACACTTTCGGCGGAGGAAGCTTATCAGCTCGGCCTCGGACACGAGAAATTCGGCCAGATCGACGACGCGGAGAGGGCTTACAACGCGGCACTCGCCAAGGACCCGCTTTTTTCTCCAGCGCACCTCCGATTGGGCTTATTAGCGCTGGATCGGTTCGAGTGGCAAGAGGCCGCTCAACATTTCGAGAAGGTTCTGGAGCGCGATCCCACGAGCGGTGACGCGCATTATTTCCTGGGAATTGTTGATGCCGAATTGGGCCGCCACCTGGATGCCCGTCGGAACTACTATCGAATACTCCCTTCTTCAGACAAGTTCGAACGGCGCGACTACGTTTTGGGCCTGCTCGACCTCAGCGAAGGTGACAACAGCGACGCCTTGCGGAATCTCGCGGCGGCCGCCGCACTCACTCCCGAGGACGCATCCGTCCGAGAGGCTTACGCTTACCTGCTCCGCAAACTGGGACACATGCGGGAAGCGCAAAAGGAAACGAACGCCATCCTGGTGCTCGACCCAACAAGCGCCTTTGCCCAAGCCGAGCGGTGGTTTCAATCTCAAGTGCCTGAGTCGAAGCGCGCGGAAGATCTGGATTTGCTTGACCGGGCTTGCGCCCATCATCCGCAAGGGTACCTGGAGCTGGCAACCGAGTATTTCCGGCTTTCGGCTTGGCAGGAGGCTTCACAAATTCTAGCGCACGGCCTGGAAATTACCACGAAGGACGGAAAGCTTCCCTACCCACTACTCCTGTATTACAGAGCTTATGCCGCGGGGCAACTCGGTGTCCAGCAGGATGCCCGGCAGTTTCTCGAGCAGGCGCGGCAGGAGGACCAGCGGCTCGAGATCTTTCCTTTCCGCGCAGAAGACGCCAAAGTTTTGACGATGGCGATAAAGGTCGATCCGAAAGACGCCAATGCCCGAGTCCTGCTGGGAGACCTGCTTTATAGCCGGGACCGGCGTGGGGATGCCACCGAATTGTGGCATGCCGCCGTACAAGTTGATCCAAGAAATTTCTCGGCTTTGCGGGATCTGGGCATGGCCACACTGGTTGAAGGGAAGCAAGAGGAAGGGCTTGGCCTCTTGACTCGCGCCTCCCAGGCCCGCCCCGACCATCTGGCTACTACGTTTCTGGTGGCTAACGTGAATGCACGCCTGGGCCATACGGAGCAGGCGAGGGAGGCTTTTGGAAAGGCCTTGCAGCTTCAGCCCAACAGTGATCAAGTGGTGCAGAAACTGGCCTCGCTGGAGGCGCAGATGGGTAACTACTCACGAGCCTTGGAGATTATTAACGCGCACAAGTTCCAAGCTACCCACCTCTCCTATTCGCTTCTCCACCTCTACCGCGGGATCCGGTTGATGCTGGCGCTCCAGGCGGCCGGGAAATCCCAGTTCTCCGAAGCGCTGTCGGACCTGAAGTCGGCTGCGCGGCCTCCTTCGAGCCTGGGTGTCGATGACTTCGCTGCCGTCAAGAGTTCGCGGCTGTTAATGAACGAGGCCCTGCTGCATCAGGCAGCCGGTGATTCCGCCACGGCCAAGGCCGCTTGGCAAGCGGCAGCCCAAACGCTGGACGATGCCATTGAAGGCGAAGGCCTTTTCCGCGCCCTCGGCCTCTACAAGTCGGGCCAGGTCGACAAAGCCGAAGAGTGGTTCAAGGAATTCGCAACCGTCAATGAGCAGCGCAAGACTGACAACGCGGTCAATCTTCGCCTTCAGGCCTACGACTTGGCAGGGATATATGCCGTCATGCGGGGAGATGATGCCTTGGCGCGTGATAATTTCGACAAAGCGCTCGAAATTGACCAATCTTATCTGTACGCTCGCCAGGGTCTCGCCTGGCTCGAGGCTGGAATGCTGAAGGGCCTGCGACAGTGATTCTATAACGACGGCGCCGGTCCCGGGCTCACGGAACAACCAGTTCATACCGGTGCAAGTGATGGGTGTGGAGCTGAAAAGCCTGATAGAGTTTTTCCTCTCCGTACCGGACGTCGGGCGTCCAAGCAAAACTCCAGGATTCGTTGTCGAGAAGCAGCGGGATCCGCGTGCCGTGGGGCGTTTCGGGCGAAAGGCGGATGACGCTGGTCAATTCCTTGGCGCCTGTCCACTCGAGCCCTTTCTGCTCCTCCAGTCGATCCACTTCCGTAACCCAAGGCGAGTCCGAATAGACTCTCGTGCGGTACCAGTTGTTCTTATCAAAGGGATCCATTCCTTGGCGCATATGGACCCAGAACGTTCCCTCCTCACCGGGCTCGAGCACGCCGTTCCCATTGCCTTTTCCTTCCGTGACGGTCCGCGACAACGACTCACCTCCGCCTTGATTGCCCTTCTGGCGAAAAACGCTGAACGTCGCAGTGCGCCCGTCCAGGATCACGACCTCGAGCACCGATGGAACGTTCTCAGGAATGACCAGGACATCGAGGTCCTTCGAGACGGTGTGCCACCCGTCGTAAACCAAATCCAACTTGAGCCGCGCTCGAGCGAAATAACCCTCGCCGGCCGTGAAGCGCACACGCATGCGATCGCGGATGTCAACGGAAGCCCCGGGTTCGATCCTGGGGATGGTTACCTCACTGGCCAGTAAATGGACCGTGGGGTAGTCGCTCGAAAGCGTCGCCTTTACGTCCGTCAATGGCGTATTGCGGGGATTATAGATTCGAATCGGCAAAGTCAGGTCGCGATCCGGCGGAAGCATCAACTTATCGCCTGCGGCGAGAGGGAGCGCAAGGGGAGGTTGATCGCCCGCCCCGGGCCCGTGAAAGCTGAACTGGTGGCCCGCGCCGTCTGTGCTGACCGTCAGGCGGCCATCGGAGGCTGCCTGCAAGATTAGCTTCGACGTGGCACCGGTCGAGAGGTTTCGATCGGAGAGCAGATAGGACCGAGAGGGCTCGTAGAGCGCAGCGGTGACAATCGTGATGCGCCGGCTGGGTATAGGCGGCCCATCGGGAGCCCACATGCGAGTGGTCACGCGCAGGCCACCCTGGCAGACATCTTCCAGGTAGGTTAACCCCGCGCTCTCTCCGGAGGACTTCACGTGATAGCCCCAGACATTGAAATCAGAGTAGGCATCGGCGTGATACCACGTTTCGGGCATGTCATCGAGGGCGGGGTTGGCAAAGGCCCGCAGGTGAAATTCAAAGGTCTCGGCAATCGAAGTGGCCCAATGCCGGTGGTACTCGTCCTGCCGGTACTCGAATACAACGTTGTCAGCCCGCGCGTAGGCGTCGCGCGTCTCTTCGTGATACTGGCCGATGTAGTCCCCGCTGGCACGCACCAGGCGCACCATGCTCCGCGTATGGTTCGCCACGTGATCTTTCGGCCGCCACAATACGCGCCGGCCCTTGTCACCGACATAAAACTCCGGGCCGGGGTTAAATGCCGAGGCGCTCCCGATCAAGTCGGGATAACGTGCGCTCAGGTAAAGGCTCATGAAACCGCCCATGCTCAGGCCGGACGTGGCGCGATAGCGTCGGGAGGTGAGAGTGCGGTAGGTGCTGTCGATGTGTGAGACCAGTTCAAGGAAGCAGGGGCCGAAATCGTAATCTCCGCCATCTTCCATGATGTCCCAGGGCGTGCCGCCGTAAAAGCCCTGATAGTCCCGAGCCACGTAACCGTCAACTGCAACAACAATTACGGGATGCGCCGCCACAAACGCAGCGATCTTGGGGACGGTATCCTTGCCATTGTCGTATTTTTCAAGTGTGTAACGGTCGCTGTGCCCGTGAAAGTAATAGATGACAGGATAAGCTTGTTTGCTCGAAGCGTAGTCGGGTGGCAGAAAGATGCGGTAATGGCGCTCTTCGCCGAAGACCTTCGACTTATATGTCGAGTCAAGAAAGGGCTGGCGGGCAAGGTCTGCCGTTCCCTGGACGATAAGCGCGAGGAGAATCGCTAGCCAACGCATTCAAAATCCGCCTTAGTCGTCACGAGTTCCCCACAGGGAAACAGGTTCCGCCTTTCTATCGCTGATCGCGGGGAAGGCACTTCGTGGCGTCGAGCTTGCAGGCGGTTTCGAATTCCGGCCGAGCAGCACTCTCGTTCCCGGATTTGGCGTACGCCAGCGCAAGATTGAAGTGCGCGGAGGCATTGCCAGGGTCCATGTCCGCCACCTTTTTGAATTCGTCAATCGCCTCCACGAATTTGCCGCTCTTTGCCAACAAGAAGCCGACTTTATACACGGCGACTTCGAAATTGGGATCTATAGCTGCGCACTTTTGGAATTCTTCCAGCGCCGGCGCCGCCGCCCCCTCCCGCTCGTAGATCGAGCCAAGATAAAAGTGAACGTAGGGTTCGTTGGGCAGAGCCTTCTCAACCAGTTGCAAGCTGGGCAATGCTTCTTTGAATCGGTTTTCCTGAAAGAGGCATATCCCTTTATAAAACATCGCGTCCAGGTGGCCCGGACTCGCGTGAATAGCAGAATCCAGGGCAGATTCCGCGGCGCTGTAATTCCCGGATGCGAGTTCGCACTTGGCGAGAGTGAGCTGGCCAAGGTACACGCCTGGCTGCTCCTGCGTCAGACGAGTGAGTAGCGGCAGGGCTCGGTCGCACTTGCCTTCGGCGGCCATCTGGGTGGCCGAGGAAAGCGTTTTGTACGTCTGTAGTTCGTCTTTCGGGTCAGGCAGCGGATGTTCCGGTGTGTCAGGCGCGATCGGACCTGAGGTTGCCACATAGCCGAGCGACGCAAGGGCCGCCAAATCCGAAGGAGCCAACGCCGACCGCTGGGGAGGCTCCCTGGGTGTGATCCTCGTCAGCAGATTACCAAATTTGGCCTTGAGGTCGAGGGCCACGGCTGGCTTGGTTTGGTAAAGGTTCTGTTTTTCCTCCGGGTCCCGCGCGAGGTCGTATAGTTCCTGCTTCGGTGCGTTGATGTATTTGTATTGCCCGGTGCGCAGCGCCCGCAGGGCGCTCCAGCCGAATTCGTTCGGGTAGAAGGTTTCGCAATAGGTCGCGCCGGTGGTTGAGCTCGTCGCCTTGCCGAGGAGCAGGGGTCGAAGGCCAACGCCTTGCATACTGGGTGGCGGTGCAATGTCGAGAAACTGGAGCACCGTGGGTGCGATATCGATGGTCCTGACGGGAGTCTCGCAGCGACGGACCACGATGCCGGCGCCGGACGGCGGCTTAACAATAAAGGGGACGAGCAAGGTCGTGTCGTAAATGAAATACCCGTGCGCGTATTCGCCATGCTCCCCAAAACTCTCGCCATGGTCAGACGCCGCGACGATCAAGGTGGAGTCGTAAACGTGGTGTTCCCTCAAATACTGAAAGAGCTTGCCGAGTGCATAATCGGCGTAGGCGATCTCTCCATCGTAAGGATCACGGAGCAGGGCTCGAAACCGCGCCGGGGGATCGTACGGCAAGTGCGGATCGTACAAATGGATCCAGGCGAAAAATGGTCTGGTTGCGGGGTTGGGTTGTGCAGACAGCCACCCTAGAGCGTCCGCGACGACCTCCGCTGCGCCGCGCCGCAGTTCGACCAGGTTAAACACAAGCGGATTAGTCCGGCCTATTTTCCGGCGTAGCGGGCAGGAATACTTGTCGAAGCCGCGGTCCAAACCGCGCTGAGGGTCCAACACATCGGCGCCCACAAACGCCGCCGTCGAATAACCGTGCTGTTTCAGGAGGGTGGCCAGCGTGGGTGGGGATTCCCCTAGCGTGTAGCCCAGGTTGTCGCGAACGCCGTGGAGGGTCGGGTAAGTGCCCGTCATGATCGAGCAGTGAGAGGGCAGAGTCAGCGGAACAGAAGAGACAACTGTGCGAAACAGGATGCCTTCCTTCGCCAGGGCATCCAGGTTGGGCGTGTGCGCCTGCCGGTAGCCGTAGCAGCCCAACCGGTCGGCCCGAACGGTATCGATCGTGATCAGCACCACGTTGGGGCTCGCAGCCCGTGCCACCGTCGCCAGCACGAATATCGCGAGCAATGTGAGGCTAGATTTCATAGAAGCCAGTCCCAGGGCGTGCCTCCTTCTCCGGCCATTCCCGTAGGCGGGCCGCAGGCCCATGACCACTCAGCGTGACAGCCCATCGATATCTTACGGGGCTAAAGTAAACGTTGCCTCTGTCGCGTCGCCCGTCATCACGTCGTGCGCGTTCAGCTTCCAGAGCCCTTTGGGGTCATTGTATGCCAGATTGAAATGCTCTAAATGAGGGGTGGATTCAACCCGTACGTTTCGCGCATAAAGTGGGTAGAGTTGGCCCTCGGGTGTTAGAAACTCCAGGCGAACAACTCGAATAGCCCCTTCCGGCAGGGGCGCCTCACTCCCAAGCGTGATAACCAGCGGGCTGCCCGGCTTAACTTCTGAAGACGTTTCCACACGCAACGGCGGAATAGGCTGAGGAGCCCGGGTAAAGATCAGGGGACTCCACGGCTCAAGAGTCAGTTGGACGTTGTCAGTGGTCCCCAGGTCGCGTTTGCCGCGGACATCGTAAGTCGACATGGCAGACGGCCACGCAATAGTGACCTTGGCTTCCTTTTCAAGCAACGAATTATCAATCGGCCCGGCCCACCCGCGCTCCGGATTGGTGGGTAAGTCGCCCCAGCCCCCATCATCAAATTGGGGATTGCGAAAGACGGCCACATGCTCGCACGCGCCATTCGCGAAGCGGACCACCTCCGTGCCGGGAAGGCGATTTCCAGACCCGTCGAGAACGCGAATCTGCGGTCCGATTCGCGCCAACCCGAAAACCTGACCCAGGACTTCCGGCAAGCTCGTAGCCGAGTTCGCAACCAGCCGGTCGTAAGGATAACGGGCGACTTCCACATTCAAAAAGACGGCTTTGCCCTGGCCAAAATCATTCACCACAATCACTGGCACGCGGCCGCTCTGGGCGAGCGGCTTACCGGCCGCCGCGGTGAGTGATTCGTCGCCGGTCAGGAGGTTCAGCTTCTTACCTCGCAAGCGAACAGACTCGTAGTCCTCGACGCCCGAAACGGCGGATCCCTTGGTCTGGCCTTTGACATGTGAAATGCCAAACACCTCGTCAAGTTGCCCGCGCCCCAGGTCGCGCCCATGCTCATCCATGGTGGCCGCGCGATAGTCAGCCACCAGCAGCCCGCCGGCGCGAACGAATTGCCGGATTTGGTCGACTTCGCGCGCGCTCACGGCGAGCGACTGCGGCAGGATGAGCGCTCGATATTCGCCACGCGTGAGTTTTCCTCCCTCGATCTGCCTGCCGCCCACGAACTCATATTGCAGGCCGAGATCTTCAATCACTTTGGTCCAAGCGTTGCGCACGCCGGTGAAATGGCTGTGGCGGTCACCGCCGCTGTGCAACATCCACCGCCGTGCATTCTCGACATTGTCCAGCAGCCAATGGACCTGCATGGAGGGTTGCGAATAATGGATGGCGATTCCATCGTGCAGCCGCCGGCTGTTGATGATGAGCTTGGCGATGCCCTGGTGCAGTTCGTGGAAAGTGCCGGCAAAGGCCTCGGCCGCGGGAGTAAGCTGGCGAGTCTCTTCATCCACGAACCGGTACTCCGGCAGGTTATCGTCCCAAATAATCGAGCCGCGGTGGCCGTGGAACAGTCCCCACCAGATGGGCTGAGGGGCGCGCTTTTGATAAAGGCGGTCGTCTTCTGTCATCGGCGCACCCGGCTTATGCTCGAAGCCGTGGGTGGAAATCATGATCACCTCGGGGTTCAGGGAACGGATGATCTCAACATTATTGCCGCCGTTATAAGGCTCAATAACATCCACCACTTTGACAACATTCTCATAGTTATACCACCCGAAAGCAAACGGAACCTGCCCGCCCTCGGTAGCGCAGCGCGCATGCGGGTCTTCCGTTTTGCAGACGGCGCGCGCCCGGCCCACCGCATCCGCGAACGTTTCGTCCATGAAGTTACGAAAGTCGCACCACGGAGAAACGTTCCAACCTTCCGTGGAGCGGACTTGCGACAGCTCATGGTAAAAGCGATTGAGGAAAGCAACGGCTTCGGACCAGGATTTGAAACCCGCCGGATGCTCCTCGGCAGACCAGGTGGTGTGAGTCCCCCAACGCACGTTAGCTTTCTCGATGGGACCCAACCGCTCGCTCAAAGCTTTTTCGGTCAGTTCCGGGACCGAACGTGTCTCACTAAGGAAAGCAAGCAGGGGTTCCCACTGTTCGCGGCCGCCTCCGCCCGAGGCAGGGGCGGGAAAATTCGAGCCCCACTCCTTGTTGAGCCCTCCGAGCCCCCCATAATTCGCCTGCAGAGCGGCCATGGCAACAGCGTCGAAAGCCTGGTCGGTGGTGGTGCGGTTGATCATCAGGTTGCTTTTTGCCCATGCTGTGCCGTTGCGGAGGCTCACATCATCCCAGCGGGTCTCTTCCGTTACTCCCCACTCATGGGCGACGCCGGCGGGAGTGCCGTACATTTTCCGCAGATACTCTGCGAATTTGTTCGTGCAGAAAGTCGAGTGGCAGAAGTCGTTGGGCCGAATTTGATCGCCCTCGCCGAGTTCGTCGGCGATGTTGTAAAAGAGAGGCCGGAAATCGCGATGTAAACGCACGAATCGGCTGAGGTGTTCTCGCACGTATTCGTCTGTCTTCGGATCGTTCACGCAGGGTTGGCGGATCCAGAGGTCCATATTGTTTCGATCCAGCGCAATCTGGTTCAGCAGCCCCCTCCAAAGCGGTTGGTTCTTGTGGTAGATCGAAAATACTTCCCAGGCCATCTGTTCGACGTAGAAATTGAAATTATTGTCGAGGGCGGGATCCCCGCTTTCTCGATACGCGATCGTTGCATCCACACCCGCTTGCCGCAGCAGGTCGTAAAACCCGTCCGGATAGTTGGCCCAACTGATGGCGTGGAAATCGTCCCAGGATTTGGGTGGTGGAGAAAGCAGGAAGCTTGC
>JBELAJ010000162.1:0-15727 GCA_049508935.1 Terriglobia bacterium
TAACACACCCCCGTGTGCTTCTATCGCACTTCTGCGCGTCACAAGAGTTCGCAGCGTAACCCCGACACCTGCCCCCCCCTCAACCGCCATAATGGACCCCTTTTTCGCCGCCGCCGACACAGAAGCGGTTCCGATCTAGTCAATTACATTTCCAATCCAGGGATGCCCGCAAGACGGTAGCTACGCTATTGCTCAAGGCCGTAGCCCGCGAGATGCGCGAGACATCGACTCACAATGTTAGCCGACCATCTATGTCCCAGGCACTTGCTTACATTAGTGCGGATGATCGGCGCAGGCACGGTGATCCCGAGACCGAGCCGTATGCCGATTCAGTGGGCCAGTCAGTGGAAGGCGGGCCGATGCCCGCGTATCCTCTACCGGGCCAGGGAGTAGCTGCTAGCCGTACATCGACATATAGGCAACGGGTTAATCCTAATATTGCTTATATGCAAAGGAGTTAATATGCGCAGGTCATTGCTCGAACTTCATAAGGCACTTAAAGAACATCAAGGCGCGGTGGATCAGTATTTCGCGGCGCACGATAAGGTGCATGAGACGTTGGAACGGTGTACCAAATCGATAGCCTCGGCAGCCGGTGGTGATCACGCGATCAGCGGTCATCTTGGTTCAATTGCCAAGGCGGTTGCTGCGCATAAGTCTATGCATGAGATCACCAAGGCGGCGCACGGCATATTGCACAAGGCTGTGTCTAATGCGATTACTTCGATATCCGATCGCTCTGGTATTACGGTTGGAGCCGGGAATGCAAATGAAGCATTAGCCAACGGCGGGCGTGCTACGGGCCGGGATATATCAGGCGCGGGTGATATTGAGCACGGAGTCTTGCCGGATCAGGCGGCTCACGGTTCTCAGAAGGGCTACACTAGCCGTGATTTGCAGAAGTGCGTTGATCATCTACAAAATACGATGCCGGTGTTTGGTCGGAGAGGGCCGGGTTTGAGGGTGTTCAAAAATGCGGATTCCCCTCATTGGCGAGGACGCAAGACTTACGAGGTGCCCGATCTGAGCGTTGTGTTGAGTAATAAATATTAGCGAGTTTCTCCCGTGGCCGGTGTTGCCAGCATCGGCTATTTACCGAGTCGGCGTGGGTGTGGCGCGCAGAGAAATTCTGCGACGGGCAGCGGCCTCATGCATCACCACGTCCTACTCATTTAGGTTGGAGGCTAGTATGGCCAAGCGAATTGTTACTCCTGGTCGGAAGATTCCGAAACTGAACGAGCAACCCGGTCATTATTATCGGTTAAAAAGGTATTGGGAGGCTGGTGAATATAATGAGGTTTTTAACGAGAATCCAAACGCTGGTCAACCACTCCAGCGGGGCATGGCTCACCTAGACTGCTTGGTACCCGCCGAGAATCATGGTCCATGCCCGGAGAATTAATAAGCTCCAGAAGGAGCGGCTATACCCCAATAGCCGGGAGCGCAAGCTCCATACGCCCAAGTGATGCGGGTGAGTGGACTTCCCAACACTTGCCCGCATCTACTCATCAGGTTTTGTAAGAGATCCGCAAGGCGATAGCCGAGTGGACTGGGTACGAGCGTAGCCGATGCCCTGGCGTAGCGATGACTACCCATACGGTTGCATCAAACCATGATGGCCGGGTGCCTTGGGGGTGCCCGGTCATCTAAATTAAGTCCCCTCAAAACTTCATAACCAACATCGTGACCGATGTGCGGTTGCCGGTGTGGTGGTGTGTCTGCCGGGTGGTGCGGCAAGTTGCGCAGTGGTGTTTTTCCGCATGTGACTCAAAACACACAGGGTATGCTGCAGGCGGTGGGATTGGTGCGTCCATCTTACTGAGCACATAGAGGCTACTTCATGCGGCTAGTTGGACGGGGAACTGCACAGTATTAGGGCGTGAGGTGCAAGCCATGTCTAACGATGCGGTTGCGGTTCCGGTGGACGAGGATGGGTTTCCGGTCGGGTTGAAGGTTTCTTCCCGGTTGCGGTGGCAAGTGCGGGAAGGCCGGCTGCCGGTGGCGGTAGCGATTCGGCGGGAGAAGCGTAATGCGGCACGGCGGATGCGGGATGCCGCTTACCGCGACCTGGGTCTGGCTCGGGTGCGCGGTGCGGTGTCGGGCCGGACCTATTGGGAATAACGACGTCACGCGCGGGGCCGGGGGCAGTTCGATCCAAGCCTCCGGCCCTTCTCTAAAAAGGATTCCAGTATGGCTGAAAAATTGTGCGCGGTAAAACATACGATTTCGGGCGATCCTTGCCAGTATGCGGCATTGCCGGATGATCCAGACGGTTTGTGCAAGGCTCATCGGACGCAGTGCGACGTTTACGGATTTCGCGCTTGGCCCGCTTACGTGGGATACGCGACTCATGTGAAACACGTGGCGGGAGATGATAAGGATGTCCCTTCGGTTAGCAAAGCGGCTGCGATCAAGTACGGGTTGCGCAAGGCGGCTGCGAAGCCGATGACGGCGCTGGAGGAGGCGAAATTGCACGGCGCGACTCGCAAGTCTACCAAGAAGGCGAAGTCTAAGAAGATGCGGGCGCTTGGTGTGATGGCGAAGGATATTGCAAAAGCGGCAGCGGAGATCAAGCAGGCGGTTCCTCTTGCTGAGGCTCCAGTGGTGAAGGCGGTGGAAGTGGTTCCGGTGGCCGAGTAGGTTACGGACTGCCATGTTGTACCGGTGCCCGGTTCACTTCGGTGGCCGGGCACTGTGCATTTAAGGCGGTGTGCGGTATTCAGGTGTAGGGAGGTTGCAGCGTGATTGATGTTCCCGTGGTCGATTACGATCCAAACGAGGACGGGCAGGATTTGACGTTTTGCTTCCGGGCCGGTTTCCGTTCGCCCCCGATGCCGCAGCCGGGCGAATGGCGTGTTGTCTATCTATGGCGATGTTTCCGCGAGGGTTGGATTCCGTGGCAGGGTGACCTCCTCCATCTATTCAAATTCCATCGAAAATAGTCGGGCCGGAAACGTTGGGGTGGCGCGGAAAACCCTCTCAAAGCGGGCAACGGCGCGTGGGAAACCGGGCGCACGGCGTGTTTCGGGGCCGGGGTAAGGGGAACGGTCCACCCGGTGCAGATTTCGCTTGACTTCTGATTTCGCGGGTGTACTCTATTATCAGTCCTCCCCATAAGCTACGTAGGTGGGGCACGGCTCCAGGATTCGCTAAACTCCCAGGTAAATTCCCAGGATAACTTTACAGGTCACTTTCGACAGCTCCGCGTTGCGGACTGGAGGATTTATGTTCGGAGTTTGACATGGCCGTCCTGGGAGAGGTACAGTCCAAAGCGGAGCAAGTGCTGCCGAATCGAAGGGGGAAATGCATGAGCCGTCGATTCGGGCAGTCAGGTTGTATTGTCAAAAAAGGTAACATGTATCACGGGCGGTACTATGAGGATGTGCCAGGGCAGGATGAGAGGGTGCATCGGTCTATTCCGCTCGGGTTGGTCAAAGAGATGACTAAGTCAGAGGCTCGCCGGGCGCTGATTCTCAAGTTGGGCGAGCTTGGGGTTAATACGGCTACACATCTGGAGCGGGCGGGCCACGGGGCCAAGACGTTCGCTACGGAGGCGGGGTGGTGGCGCGATAATCGGCTGTCACTTTGTAAACCATCATTCCGCGATACGGTGGGGTGCCATCTGGACAAGTACATCTTGCCGTTCTTCGGTGCCTTACCGCTCGATCTGGTCACTGAGCGTAAGGTGCAAGAGTTTATCGCTAGTCTGTCGCAGGCGACGTATGTCAGCCCTGCCGGGGTGACTCGGTCACTCGCTCCCAAATCCATCCATAACATCGTGGGGGTGGTAAAACAGATCCTCGGGGAGCGGGTGTGGCGCGACTGGCGGTTAACTCTACCTGAGATCCCGGTAAAGCCACAGCGATTCTTTACGATTGACGAGATGCGGCAGTTGGTACAGACTAGTTCTGGTCAGTGGCGAGTGCTGTTTACGCTGTTGGCCGGTACGGGCATGCGGCCCTCCGAGGCGTGTGGGCTACATGTGGAGGATTTGGACCTAGCTGTGGGGCGGGTGTTTATTCGGCGGGGTATGTACGGCCAGGACGAGCAGACCCCCAAGACTAAACGAGGTTTCCGGGTGGTGTGTATTGATGCTCCGCTTGTTGATTGTCTACGGGAGTTCTTGGGCGGTCGGACCACGGGCCGGGTGTTTTCTACTCGGAGGGGTACGGCGCTGACTCATGCGCTGATAAGGCGTCGGGTACAGGCGTTGATCAAGCGGTTGGGTCTGCCTGCCGGGTCTACCTATGCTTTCCGGCATGGCCGCGTTAGTGTGCTTCAGTCAGCCGGGGTGCCGGGCGATCTAGTCAAAGAGTGGGTCGGCCATAGTTCGCTGGAGATGACCAGCCGGTACACTCACTTTGTGGATTCCTATCGCCAACAAGTAGCCGCGTCGGTTGGTACTGGAGTTGCTTAGTTGTTCCCATTTAGTCCCAAATTCGGGCAGTTAGTCAGTGTAGGTTGTACCGTGTAAATGGTTGAAAGTAGGGACGTAACTGTATGACGGGGCGTAGCGTAGCCTGGTAGCGCGCTTGGTTCGGGACCAAGAGGTCCCCAGTTCAAATCTGGGCGCCCCGACTTACCTCTCATTCTCAGTTTTGCCGTTCTACCATCCCAATCCAGTCTCGGCACCCCGGGTGAAGAGTCCGCGTGAATACCCGCTTTGGAGTGTCATTCCGGAGCGAAGCGAGGAATCTCGCTCGGGTAGTTTTTCAGGGCAGTGCGAGATTCCTCGTCGCCGGTGGCTCCTCGGAATGACAGCGAACACGAGTTTTCACAGCAGACTCTGGAGGCCTGCCGAACTAATCGAAACAGTAGGATGGCGATGGCGTGCGAGTCGGAATGCCGACTCCTGTCGATAACTCGCCATTGTCCATTGCCCTCCTCGCTGAGTTGAGCCGGCCTCATGATGCTCCCCTATCCTGCCTGGCGCCTGATTTGTATACAGATAGCTGCTGCCGACGGCCCATGCCCAGCTTTGGAACGATGGTTGCCTTCACTTTTTATGGGGCCAGCACCGGGCAGGAGAATACCGAAAGAGAAACGGTACCTGACACAATTTCTCTCCCTTTCCCGGTACCATCCGGAACCGTTGGGGGCGTCATTATGTCGTTGCCCAGCCTGGATTCACCTGCGGAGTAGACCGCCAACCCGCGCCGCGTGATATCCTGCGCAGCGCCCCCTTTGGCCGGATTGCCTTTGCCAACACGGACCTGGCTGCAGTTTCAGGTCACGTTCAGGCGGTCGAGGAGTCTCATCGTGCGGTGGTGCAGCTCCTGCCCCAGTTACAGTAACCCTGGGAAGATTCCTGATCTCGCCGATTGAAATCATACAGCTTGACTTTCAATGCGGCTCCGCCCCGCCGTGTTACGTGCACCCTTGACAAGCGGATTGCTCTAATTCAAACTTGCTCAATACTTAGGGCCGGACTCGAATTTAGGGATTATTGAACGCGCCGGGAGGAAGAGACGACGAAGCCCGATTGCTCTGGCGCCCCTGCGGCGCTGACGATGCTTGTTGGGGCGGGGGTCTTCCGAGAGTAGATGCGCAATCCTGTAAGAGACGCTATTTACGCGGAGCGAACCCATGATGACGGTACAGAAAATCCTGTTCCCGGTGGACTTTTCGCCTTCCTGCGTTGCCATGGCCCCCTTCGTGAAACGGGCCGCGTCGATCTGCTCCGCCAAAGTCACTCTCATGCACGTGCTGGATGTTAGCGCGTCCGGCTTCGAGCTCTACGTGCGGCCTTTCCCCGAGATTGAAGAGAACCGTAAGGGCGTCGCTCGAGAGACCCTCGATTCATTTCTCAGCTCGTATTTCCCGGCCGATGGTTGTTCGCGATTGTTATGCAAGGGAGATGCGGCGGCTGGAATCGTCAAGGTCGCGACGGACCGCGGCTTCGACATGATCGTCATGCCCACTCACGCCGGAGGGTTCCGCAGGATGCTACTCGGGTCCACCACGGCAAAGGTTCTGAACGACGCGGACTGTATCGTGATGACCACGCAACACGCGGAGACAATATCGCCAAGGCCGCTTGAGCACCGGGAATGGGTTTGCGCCATTGGCTTGAGCGCGGATTCGACGCGGGTGCTTCGCATCGCCGCCCAGTTAGCGGAGAACTTCCGTGTGAATCTATCCATCATCCATGCGATTCCCGCCGCCCAGCCAAGCCTCCCCCTGCAACTGGACCTCGAAGAGCGGTTACAGTTAGTAGAAACACAGGCCGCCCGTGAGCGCTTCCGCGAGTTACAAAGGATTGTGGGCTCGCACGCCCGGGTAGCTATCGCCGTCGGGCCCATTAAAGACGCCCTGACCGAGATGGCGCGCCGGTTGCAGGCGGATGTGCTGGTGATCGGGAGAAGCGCCCAGACGGGCGCCCAAGGCCGCTTGCGGGATCTCACTTACGCGATAGTTCGCGACGCGCCTTGTCCAGTCGTAAGCGTTTGATACATGGCAAACAACGTTGAAGGCCCCGCCAACACGCGACCGGAGGCTCCTGCAGGCAGGGGCCCTGTTCCTCCCTTGACCCCTGAGCCCTGGAGCCCCAAAGCCAACATCTGGGTGATCGGCGTGGTGGTGGCCCTGGCGGCCTTCATGGAGGTGCTCGATACGAGCATCGCCAATGTCGCCCTGCCTTACATGGCGGGCAGCCTGGGCGCGAGCAACGATGAGAGCACCTGGGTCCTCACTTCCTACCTGGTTTCCAATGCCATCGTGCTGCCCATCAGCGGATGGTTTGCAATGGTGTTCGGCCGCAAAAGATTTTTCATGATGTGTCTCGTAATCTTCACGGTGAGTTCTCTGCTGTGCGGGTTTGCACCCAGCCTCGGGGCGATCATTTTGTTTCGTGTGCTCCAGGGCGCGGGCGGAGGCGGTCTGCAACCCATGGCCCAGGCCATCCTCGCCGACACTTTTCCGCCTCGGCTGCGTGGCGCAGCCTTCGCGCTCTATGGCGTCACCGCCATCGTCGCGCCTACGGTCGGACCGACCTTGGGCGGCTGGATTACTGACAACTATACCTGGCGCTGGATCTTCTTCATCAACTTGCCGGTGGGCGTCGTGACCCTGTTTCTGGTTTATCGCCTCATCGAAGATCCGCCTTGGGTGAAGCGTGCCAAGGGGGCAGGGGTAAAGATCGATTATATCGGCGTGGCTCTGCTCGCCCTCGGCGTGGGCGCCTTGCAGTTGATGCTCGACAAGGGGCAGGAGGACGACTGGTTTGGGTCGCATTTCATTCTTACGCTTGCCATCGTTGCCGCCGTCTGCCTTGTCTCTCTCGGTATTTGGGAATGGTTTTACAAAGCCCCGATCATCGAAGTGCGCCTCTTCAAGAATCTGAACTTCCTCGGCGCCAACGCCATGATGTTTGTTCTGGGGATCATGCTTTTCTCCAGTCTTGTCATGATGCCCCTGTTCCTTCAGACGCTCATGGGTTATACGGCCGAGTCGGCGGGCCTCGTGCTTTCCGGTGGCGGCCTGTTGCTGCTGTTTATGATGCCTGTCGTAGGGACACTCACGTCCAAATTCCAGGCGCGCCACCTCATCGCAATTGGCTGGCTCGCGCTTTCCATTGCCATGTACTACACCACTCAGCATCTCGACCTTGACATCAGCTTTCGGTTTGCCAGCATACTCCGCGTGGTGCAGATATTCGGCTTGGGTTTCCTGTTCGTCCCCATCAACCTGGCAGCGTTCGTCGGAATGCCTACGGAGAAGAGCAACAGTATCGCCGGCCTGCTCAATTTCATGCGCAACATTGGAAGCAGCATCGGAACGTCGATGGTAACCACCCTGCTCGCTCGCCGGGCGCAATTCCACCAGATGTACCTTGTGGCGCATACCACCCTGGGAAAGCCCAGCTTTACTGAGGCGGTCAACGCTCTGGCGGCGCGCTTGGCCGTCTCGGGCCTGGACGCCTCGCGCGCCTCGAGCCAGGCCTACGGCCGGGTCTATAGGGCGTTGATCGGCCAGGCGACCACCCTTGCTTACATCGATACCTTCTGGGTTCTGGCCGTGGGAGCGGCGATCATGTTTATTCTTTCTTTCGCCCTCAGGAAAAATGAGCCGGGCGGGGGCGGAGAGGTGGCCGTCGGCTAGGGCGAGGAGAATAGAGTCAAAAGTCAAAAGTTAAAAGTTAAGAGTCCAAAGCCAGGCTAAGGGCTTTTACTTTCAACTCTCAACTTTCGACTCTCGACTCTGATTAGAGGCACTCACAATGATTCGAGTCATCACCATTGAGCGGGAATACGGGGCGGGAGGGGGCGTGATCGCGGAGAAATTGGCGTCGCGCTTGGGTTGGAAGCTCTGGGACCAATTGCTGACCCAGGAAATTGCGCGGCAAATGGATTGTGATTGCCGCGCCGTGGAGAACCATGAGGAACGAAAAGACCCGACGTATTACCGGCTTCTCAAAGCCTTCATGCGCGGCAGTCATGAGGGGGTCCAGAACGCCTCGCGGTTAAGGATGGTGGATACGGAATGCGTCCGCGATGCCGTGCGGAAGATCATCCCGGAGATCGCCAAGGCCGGTAACTGCGTCATCGTGGGGCGAGGGTCGGCTTATTACCTCTGTAGCCGCCACGACGCCTTTCACGTTTTCATTTACGCCCCCTTCGACGAAAGGGTGCTCCGGCTGCAATCGACGGGCAAAAGCGAGAAGGAAGCGGAGGAACTGGCGGAGACGGTGGACCGCGACCGCGCGGATTTCATCAAGCGATATTTCAACGTCGAGTGGCCCGGGAGGCATTGTTTCCACTTGATGGTTAATTCCGGCATGGGCGATGAAGTGGCAGTCGAAATCATTCTCGATGCAGTGGCGCGGTACACGAAGCAGCGGACGTGAGTGTCCAAGCCTTTCCAAATTGCTCTTAATTGGGTGGGCGCGGATCAGAGGCTCTGCCGCATAGACCCCTCAAAGAGTTCGTTAATTTGGACGGACGTGGTGACCGACAGGCCCAGCTTGGGCGAGGAGGTGCAATGATTGGTAATCAACGGGCTCGGCATCTACTATTCTCCCTCTTTCTCCTCGTGGTCTTTATCCTTGCGTCTCAGCGGTCGAGCGCGGGACAGACACGCAGCCCGTTTCTCGGCAGTGTGCCCACGGGCCAAGCTACGGGAACAATCCTCGGCCTTTCTCTCCAGGACGCCTTCGAACGTGCGCTGAAATACAACTTGGGCGAGATTGAGAGCAGCCAGAACACTCGTGCGGCGCACGCCGTGCGCCTGCGCAGTTTGAACGCCCTGCTGCCCAACCTTTCGGCTCGCATCAGCGGCGCAGTTCAACAGATCGATCTTCCCTCCGAAGGCATTACCTTTCACTTCCCCGGCGTCAGGCTCCCGACGGTGGTGGGGCCCTTCGGCGTGGCAGACGCCCGAGCTTACCTGTCCCAGGAAATCTTTAATTGGTCCGATATCAAGAACTGGAAGTCGGCGTCGGAGGGTGAACGGGCGTCGCAGGATGCCTACAAGAGCGACCGCAATCTGGTGGTGTTCACCACGGGCAACGCCTACCTGCTGGTGATTTCGGATGTGGCTACGGTGGACTCGGTCCACGCCCAGGTGACGACGGCTCAGACGCTTGTCCAGAATGATGTGGATCTCAATAAACATGGCCTGATCGCCAGCATCGATCTGCTGCGCGCCCGAGTGGAGTTCCAAACGCAGCAGCAGCGGCTGATTGCCGCCGAAAACCAGGTCGCGATCGACAAGCTTACCCTCGCGCGGGTGATCGGACTGCCGAACGGCCAGGAGTTCCAGTTGACCGACTCGGCTCCGTACAAATCGCTGGGTGGGATTACTCAGGAGCAGGCGCTCCAGCAGGCCTATTCAACGAGACCCGATTATCTCAGCGCCAAGGCGCAGGTGCGAGCGGCGGAACTGGCCTATCAAGCCGTGGCCGCCGAAAACTATCCCTCGTTGTCAACGGACACGAACTATGGGGACATCGGCAGTCCGAACTTTGGCTCCTCGCATGGGACACTCGGTTTCGCCTTTACCTTGAACGTTCCCATCTTCCAAGGGAGCCGGGTGCGGGCAGATAAGTTGCAGGCAGATTCGGCACTGCAACAGCGCAAGGCTGAACTCGCCGACCTGGGGGGCCAAATCGACGACCAGGTGCGTACGGCCTTCCTGAATCTCAAGTCCTCCTCCGAACTTTTAAGTGTGGCCGAGAATAACATCGGCCTCGCCAACCAGACATTGGCTCAGGCACGGGACCGCTTCCGGGCGGGGGTCGCCGACAATCTCGAAGTCGTCCAGGCGCAGGAATCTGTGGCCTCGGCGAACCAGTCCTACATCGCCGGCCTTTATGCATTTAACCTTGCGAAAATCTCTCTCGCGCAGGCCATCGGCGTTGCTGAACAATCGGCGCTGCAATATTTGGGAGTAAAATAACTATGGCAAACACAACAGCACCGGCACCGGAATCGGGAAATCCCGGCGAGCTGAAATCGAGCCCCACAACCCTGGGTCCAGAACGGCCTCCTGCACGGCGCAGGAAGCTGGGCCGGAATATCGCGCTGGTTTTGCTCGGCCTCGTTCTCATTGTGGTTGCGGTTCTGCTGTATCGCCACTTTGCCTCCTTGGAATCCACTGATGATGCCCAGATCGACGGCTATATTTATCCGGTCAGTGCCCGCGTCACCGGCTACGTGACCCGTGTGATGGTGGATGACAACCAGTACGTCCAGGCCGGTACTGTGCTGGCGCAACTCGACCCCAAAGACTACGAGGTCGCCGCTGCGAACGCCAAGGCGACTCTGGCCAATGACCAAGCCAGCGCCGCCGCTCTACAGACCAATGTTCCCCTCACTTCCGTAAACACCTCGAGCCAACTCTCGAGCGCCGAGGCCGACGTCGAGAACGCCAAAGCCGGGCTGGTTGCCGCTCAGCGGCAGTTTGAAGCCGCACAGGCTTCGCTGCAGCAGGCCGAAGCCAATGACCTGAAAGCTCAGGATGACGTCAACCGGTACCAGCCGCTGGCGGCAAAGGACGAGATCCCTCAGTTGCAGTACACGCAAGCCGTGGAATCCCAGAAAGCTACTGCGGCGGCCGTGGATGCGGCCAAGGCATCAGCCTCCGCGGCAGAACAGGCAGTCACCCAGGCACGCACCAGGGTTGCGCAAGCCCAAGCCCAGTTGCAATTCGCCGAGACCCGGCCTCAGCAGATTTCCGTGCAACGTTCCCGCGCCCAAGCCGCGGAGGCGGAGACCCAGCGCGCCACCGCGGTCTTCGAACAAGCCCAACTCAACCTGCAATACACCACCATCGTGGCGTCGGTCAGCGGGATCGTGGGTCAAAGATCGGTCCAGCCCGGCCAGAACGTCGCACCGGGCCAGCAACTGATGACCATCGTCCCCCTGGACAGTCAGAATATATGGGTGACCGCCGACTTCAAGGAAACCCAATTGACCTATATGCGGCCGGGCCAGCACGTTGAGATTTCCGTTGACACTTATGGCCGTAAATACGACGGGCACGTTTTAAACATCGCCGGCGCGACCGGAGCGCTCTACAGCTTGTTGCCGCCGGAGAATGCCACGGGGAATTACGTCAAGGTGGTGCAGCGGATACCGGTCAAGATCGTATTCGAAAAGGGGCAGGACCCTGAACACCTGCTGAGGCCAGGAATGTCGGTGGAACCGAACGTCCGAGTGCGATAGGACTCGCCCGAAGATGAACCGATTCGACTCGATCATCATTGGCGCCGGTCTGACTTTGAGATCCTCGCCGCCAATCTAGTGGCGGGCGAGCATCGGCGCTTGAGCGATCGCATACCCGCCCATGCCGTCTACATCGATCCGCCGCTCGGCCGCGTCGGGATGACGGAGCGAGAGGCACGCGCAAGTGGCCGCCCACTTCTGATTGGCCGGCGTCCCATGAGCCGAGTGAGCCGCGCGGTCGAAAAAGATGAAACCCAGGGCTTAATGAAGATCCTTGCTGATGGGGAGACTCGCAAGATTCTGGGCGCCGCGATCCTCGGCGCCGGCGGCGACGAGGCGATCCACGGCATCATCGATATCATCAACGCGGGTGTTCCCTGCGACGTACTCGCGCGTGCCGTGCCCATTCATCCCACAGTCTCGGAACTCATTCCCACAGTGCTCGGCGAACTTCGGCCAGTTGATTCGTAGGCCTAATCCATGAGGGCCGCTGCTATACGTGCAGCAAGAACACCTTGCGCCGTGTCATTCTGAGCGAAGCGAAGAATCCCGGCAGTTGTAGTTCTCAAAGAACTGCGGAGATCCTTCCTTCATTTCATTCAGGACCGCCTGCGGCTCCTCAGGATGACAGCCAGCAGCATTTTCCGCAGCTTCTGAAGGCAAACACAAAACCCAATGCAATTTGGAGCAGCGCCAAGGTGTGCTCGTCGATCCTTGCGGCCCATCGGATCGAAACGGATCGAGCAGAGCGTCGAAAGCGACGGTTTAAAGTTGGGATGATATACTGTTTGAGTAGGACATAATGTCGGTGGTGCCCGAGCTTCTTCTCTCTCGTGGCACGGCTCGGTTGGCAGGCGGCTGTCCGCTCTTCCTGGGTGTTTTGACGGTGTCAGGCTCGGCCTTTCATTTCAAGCTAATTGACGACGACTGCGACGAATCTTCGTGTGCTTGGAGGGGGAGATGGGCATTAGCAACTACGTCACAGAAGATCTCGCGAACACGGGGGCAACAGGATGCCGCAATCGAGTTTCCCCGCCGCCGGGAGGCGCTCTGATTTGGGGACGCGGAGACTCCGAACCGGTTGGGCAGAGCCGGGCCCTGACGGAGGTATTGGTACAGGTCGAGATGGTGGCCCCGACGGACTCTACGGTTCTGATTGTGGGCGAGACCGGCACGGGCAAGGAGTTGCTGGCGCGCGCACTTCACAACTTAAGCTCCCGCCGCGAGCAGCCGTTCGTCAAGGTTAGCTGTGCCGCCATACCCAGCGGGCTGCTTGAAAGCGAGCTATTCGGGCACGAGCGCGGCGCTTTCACCAGCGCCGTGTCGCAGCGGATCGGCCGCTTCGAACTTGCCCACCTGGGCACGCTGTTTCTGGATGAGGTGGGCGATATCCCGCTTGAATTACAGCCGAAGCTTTTGCGCGTTTTGCAGGAGCAGGAATTTGAGCGGCTCGGCAGCGCACGCACACTGCATGTGGATGTCCGCGTCGTCGCAGCGACTAATCGCGATCTGATGCAGATGGTAGAAAACCACGAGTTCCGCGGCGACCTCTATTACCGCCTGAATGTCTTCCCGATGACGGTTCCGCCGCTGCGTGACCGCCGCGAGGACATTTCTCTTCTCGCCTGGCACTTCGTCAGGAAATATTCGCAGCGAATGAATAAGTCTATCCATCACATTCCCGAGGAGACAATGCAGGCACTCAGTCGCTATCACTGGCCCGGCAACATTCGTGAACTGCAAAACGTCATGGAACGCGCCGTGATCCTGACCCAAGGAGACACACTGAATCTGCCGCTGGAAAAGCTGGAGAGGGCTCCTGCCATCAACCCTCCAAACCGCTCTCTGACGTTAAGAGAAGCCGAACGGGAACACATCCTCCGGACGCTCGATGAGACTGAATGGGTGATCGGTGGCGCACGCGGCGCAGCGGCGCGGCTGGGGGTGCCACGCACCAGCTTGATTTACCGCATGCAAAAGCTCGGTATTCCGGGACGGCGGGATATGTACCTCGCCTGCGCGCAGTCGCGTGAAATGGGCCGCCTGGGTTCAAGGGTGGGAAGCGAATGATCGGCCGCGGCTCGCATTCATCGAAGTTTCGGCAATCGCGGCGCAGTCCTGATGCCTCGGCTGTTGCTAAGTGTCGGGAAGGGCGGGGCTTTAGCCCCGCCGTGGGAAGTTGATTATCATTAGGGCCTTTAGCCCCTGAGGCTACTTAGCTTCAGGGCCTAAAGGCCCAACTAGCCGGGCTCCCGGAGGCGGCGGGGCTGAAGCCCCGCCCTTCCAAAGTGCCACCTTTTGACGACAATTTCCGTAACTAAGTACTGGGCGGCTGGGCGGAAGCTTGGCCCTTCGCCGGGGAGAGATCGGAATCGGCGGTTCCCGTAATGAGCCGCGCTCCCCGGCTGAACGTTAGATACTGAAAACCCCACTGAATAAAAACCAAGATCCGGCTTTGAAACTGCACCAGGTACATCAGGTGAATGAACAGCCACATGATCCAGGCCGGCCACCCGGAGATGTGGAATCCGAAGATGTTCGCCACGGCGGCAGCACGGCCAATGACCGCCATATCTCCTTTGTCGAAGTATCGGAAGGGCGGTAATTCGACTGCCCCCTTAAGCCTTTTGATAATGGCCTTCGCTGCGTAGCCGCCGCCTTGCATTGCGACTTGAGCAACTCCGGGCAGTTGCCTTCCGTCCGCTCGTTGCGCCAGGGCAAGATCGCCCACCACGTAGATGTTCGCATAGCCCGGTATCGTCAGGTCGGCATTCACTCGAATTCGCCCGGCCTTGTCAGTTTCCGCTCGCGTGCGGGCAGCCAGCCGTGCCCCGAAATCCGAAGCAACCACGCCCGCGGCCCACAAGATTGTTCTTGCTGCAAGCCGCTCCCTCACGCTGCCGGTCTCGAGCGCCACGCCCTCGCGGTCGACGCCAACGACCCGTACGTTCGTTCGTACCTCGACGCCGAGTTTCCTGACCAATCGCTCCGCTTTCGCGGAAAGGTCTGGGGGATAAGTGGGAAGCACTCTTGGCGCTCCCTCCATCAGAACGATTCGGGCCTTCTCAGGGCGAATCAACCGGAAGTCATGGCGAAGAGTCTCCCGCGCGATCTCCGCCAGCCCGCCGGCGAGCTCGAGGCCGGTGGTTCCCGCACCGACAATCACAAAGGTCAGCCAGGCGCTGTGCTCTTCCGGATCTAAGGCTCGCTCGGCGGCTTCAAAGGCGTAGAGAACCTTGTGCCGAACCATGAGGGCCTCCTCCACCGACTTTAGGCTGGGCGCCCATTCCTGCCACTGATTGTTGCCGAAGTAAGAGGTTCCGGAGCCCGTCGCCACAATGAGCGAATCGAATTCGAACCGCCCACCATCCTCTAAAGTCACTTGCCGGGCGGCCGGATCAATATCCGCAGCCTCGCCAAGCAGTACGCGAACGTTTTTCTGAGAGCGCAGGACGCCGCGCAGGGGTGCGGCAATCTCGCCCGGAGAAAGCGATCCCGTCGCCACTTGATACATCAAGGGCTGAAAAAGGTGATAGTTATGGCGGTCGATGAGGGTGACAGAGACCGGCGCGGATTTGAGAGCTCGCGCAGCATAAAGGCCGCCAAAACCGCCTCCCAGGATAACAACTCTGTGAGTGCTGCTCATAGATCCGCCAGCCGGTACGACTTCTGCCTACTGAATCGGATGCCCAGGCTCCTTCGTTCGATGCGAGCAATTAGAGTCTGATCAGGGCTCCAACCCTGGCCTCACACTCTCGATTCGCTTGGGGGATCATGTTGGCATCGTTGACTGGATCCCAACCTGTGAGTAGTGCGGGCTCCCCAATCCGTCGATACCCGTCCCGCAGTAGGGGGGCGGCTTGCCGTCCCCGCATTTCCGCTGGCCCGGACGCGGGTAGGGCGAGCCCTACCCTACACCGCGCGGGTCCGGCTATGAGCGCCAGTTGCACGGGGCTCGAATTGCGCTAAAATCCTTTCCCTGAAAGTGAGGATACGAAATGCGCACAGGAGCAGCGATCGCGGTTCTTATTGGTCTGGGGCTGGCCATGGGGGCCGATACAACT